>JAAEPA010000354.1 GCA_024222475.1 Gammaproteobacteria bacterium
GATGAAACACACCCTGGTCAAGAACACCGAGACCGGTGAGGTGGCCCTGGACTATCGCCCCGTGCATCAGCGCACCTTAACCGATGACATCGAATATATACCACCGAAGCCAAGGGTCTATTGATTCCCTTTTAAGTTGATTCGACCGATGTCGGTACTCAGCTCATCGCAAATTTAAACTATTTCGGGTCCGGGAGACCGCTATGGCGCAACTAACACTTCCTTCCAATTCCGTAGTCAAACAGGGTAAGACCTACGATGCCCCGGCGGGGGGCACCCAGCTCAAAAAGTTTGTGATTTATCGCTATACCCCTGATGACGGGGAGAATCCACGTACGGATACCTATAGCATCGATCTGGCGTCATGTGGCCCCATGGTCCTCGATGCCCTGATAATGATCAAGGATGAGATTGACTCCAGTCTGTCCTTTCGGCGTTCCTGTCGAGAGGGCATTTGTGGTTCATGTTCCATGAATATCGATGGACGTAACACCCTTGCTTGCCTGAAACGTATCGATGAAGTCAAGGGCGATGTCAAGGTCTATCCCTTACCGCATATGCCCGTGGTGAAGGATCTGGTGCCCGACCTCACTAACTTTTATGCCCAATATGGCTCGATAAAACCTTGGATTAGAACCCAGACCCCGGCACCACCAGATCGCGAGAGATTGCAGTCCCAGGAAGACCGAGCGAAACTGAAGGGGCTTGAGGAGTGCATACTTTGTGCCTGTTGTTCGACCAGTTGCCCGAGTTACTGGTGGAATGGGGATCGGTATCTCGGTCCTGCGGCCTTGTTGCAGGCCTATCGGTGGATCGCCGACAGCCGTGATGAGACCACTGGTGAGCGGCTCGATGATCTCGAAGACCCCTTCAAGCTTTATCGTTGCCACACCATCATGAATTGCACCAATACCTGCCCCAAGACATTGAATCCCGGCAAGGCCATTGCAGAAATCAAAAAGCTCATTGCAATGCGGCGTTTGTGAGGGTTTACTGGTGCTCAGCAGGTGAGTGATGAGGCGTGGCTGGAGTGGCGCTGCCGGCGAGGGACCCTCGAACTCGATCTTCTGATGTCTCGATATCTTAAGGAGTTCTATCCGAAGGTTGGGGACAAACAACGACATGCCTTCCAGCGCTTGCTGGAGTATTCCGATGATGTCTTGCAAGACCTGTTGACTGGCCAAGCCATGGCGCAGGATAGGGAGGTGGCTGATGTCATCAAACAGATTTGTTGCGCCGATTTCAGTTCAACCTAAGGCCTCGAAGATTTTAAGTGTTCTGCTATTCGGGTTTCATCTCTGTTCTGTAGCTGTGTTGCCTTGGCTGGATCTACCGGGCTTGGTTGTGATTTTTCTTGCAGCGCTGATTGGGTTTAGTCTTGTTTATTCCATTAGGACCCATGTCTTTCAGAAAGGAAAAAAGGCAGTTGCGGTGTTTGAGTGGATGGCCTCGGATAGGCTGAACGTCCGGGATGGTCAAGGTCAAAAATACGCAGTGCAGCTCGGCGGTGGCATGTTTATCCATCCTAAGCTGATGATTCTGAACCTGACCTCGGATGAAGGGTTTCGCCGTAGTCTGATTCTGCTCCCTGATTCTGCGGACCCTGATACTCAGCGTCGCTTGCGTTCCAGGCTGCTGTTGAGGTCCTGGAGCAAGTGATGGCAACGGTCGCAAGGCTACAAGATCAATATCTCAGCCGGTGACAGCAGGTCACTGAAGGAACCATCTATGTGTGGTCGATTCAATGTCATGACTTCTGCTCAAGGGTTTGTCGATCTGCTCCAGATTTTGGTCAGGGTCGATTCCACCGTAGGTAACCGGCCTCGTTTCAATGTTGCGCCCTCGCAAGGGGTGCTCGCCGTGCGCCGCTCATCACCGCAGCAGCAAGCTGAGATGGTGATGTTACGTTGGGGTCTCATTCCTCACTGGGCCAAGGATAGGTCCATTGGCAATCGAATGATCAATGCCCGTTCAGAAACAGCGGCCGAAAAGCCTTCCTTCCGCCAGGCCTATAAATCCTCTCGATGTTTGATCGCCGCCGATGGCTGGTATGAATGGCGCAAGATGTCCGCCGGTAAGCAGCCCTATAATATTCGCAGAAAGGATGGATCCCCGCTCTTTTTCGCTGGGCTGTGGGCGGGTTGGCAAGGTTCTGGTCCCGAGGGTGAGAACTTGATCCTGGAGACCTGTACTATACTCACCGCGGATGCCGATGCCTCCCTGCGATACATTCATCCGCGCATGCCGGTGGTACTGAGGCCGGGGCTTTATGAGCAATGGATCGATGGCACGATTACCCGTGCCGAAAAGGTGAGTGGAATTATTCGCAGCCGGGCAGTCGATGCCTTTGAGGCCTATCCCGTTAGCAGCTACGTCAATATACCGGCCAATGACAGTGAACGATGTGTTGTGCCGGTAACATTACGGCAGGAGTAGTTGCCTGGCGTCAATGCAACCAACCTTATTTCGGATGCGGATGAAAGACCTCATTGGTTAAATGAATAGTCTTTCTAATTCGGTAGATGACGATGATCAACATGACCACGGCCAGTCCTGCACCCGAAAAGGCCAGCGGCCAGCGAATCCCCTCGAAATAGACCGGATTCAAGATCATGGGATGATCTGAGGGCAAGAAGCCGATCAGCATCAGAGAGATACCCGCTAACAACAGGCCATCCACCAAGGATTTATTGGCAATGCTGATGAAGGCGATCGTCTGAATGATCAGAGCGCCGATAACGGCTATATTGGGTTCAGGAAATAAGAAATAGAATAAAATAGCGATAAACGACAAAGTGTAAGTGGCTATCCGTAAATTCGTCATGATGTACTAAAACCTACTCCAAAGACTTTCATATTATAATTATGATGTGTAATAGGGTTAATTTATCGCATATGCTGATGAATTGCCACTATACAGTTGATCCACTGCCGCCGAATGACCATTCACCTCCAAGGCACGATAACCGATTTCGAAACCAAATGATGGCGATTTTACTCGTGCTACAATGAAGCTCCAGTGCACTGCATAGTTAGAGGATAGTAATGAAATTAGTATTTCCAGTGCTCTTTCTTGTTCTATTGATCTATATCGGCTGGCCCTATGCCAATCTGTTCAGGTTGGACCGTGCTTTGATGACCAATGACCAGGAAGGTTTGTCAAGTCTGATAGATCTTGATGCGGTAAGAAAGAAACGCAGGCAGGATATCGAGCGAGAGGTCGATAGAGCGATGGGTTCCGGGGGCATGGTCCCAGACATCGTGCAAGAAGGGGCCCGCTTGATGGGTGGTAGCGTCGTTGATTCCATGGTGACCATGGAATGGGTTCGGGAAAAACTACGGTGGCAAAAAAATACCCGTCCTGACGCCTATCCCTCCATTATCAGTGACACTACTTACGCTTTTTTCGAGTCTCCCACGAAATTTTTGGTTCGGGTCGGTGACTTGGGGCTCGAACCCGTACATCTGCGCATGGTATTTGAAGAATGGAAATGGCGGATTACCGAGATCTATGATTGATTCCGATCCGGTGAGCGATTTTTCGTGCGACGGGCGTCGTCCGGATGTCGATTCTTAGCCGTCTATATACAGCTTTACATAGCTAGTTAGAGGGGCCGTATGATGGGTTAATCCAACTTAGGAACACTACCAATAATAAGTTGCCCAACAGGTTTGCCTCATCGCTCGTCTTCGGCGTTGCGCCAAGAGTTACATAGCTAGGCTGTGCGCCTATTGTCGCCCCTTGGTTACTAACAACCGTGCGGCGCCAGTTGGGTAACTTATTTTGTTTACATTCCTTATAGTCGGTGGAGTTCTCAGGCATCGATCACTTTTTTCAGCTTCTTTATGGCATTGCTTTCCAGCTGGCGAATGCGTTCGGCGGATATCTTATAATGCTTTGCAAGTTCGCCCAAGGTGGTTTTTTGATCGCTCAACCAGCGTTTGGCGAGGATGTCACGGCTGCGCTCGTCCAGCGTGCTGAGGGCCTGGTGCAGCTTCTTCTTGTGGTACTCGCCCCAATCCTGGGCCTCATTGGTTTGCGCGGGGCCGGATCGTTGATTTTGAAGATAGGTTGCAGGCGCGACGTAATTATCATCGTCATCGTCTGATTCTGTATCGAAGCCGATATCACGGCCGTTGAGGCGGCTTTCCATTTCCATGACCTCGTCAGGACTCACTCCGAGATCGTTGGCGACGGTTTCTACCTCCTTGCGATTCATCCAGCCTAGGCGTTTTTTAGCGCTTCGCAGATTGAAGAATAATTTGCGCTGTGCCTTGGTCGTGGCGACCTTTACGATACGCCAGTTGCGCAGGATGAACTCATGGATCTCGGCACGGATCCAGTGCACCGCGAATGAGACCAAGCGAACGTTCATGGTGGGATCGAAGCGTTTGACGGCTTTCATCAGACCGATATTGCCTTCCTGAATTAGATCGGCAAGGGCGAGCCCATAACCATTATAGCTACGCGCGATCTTAATCACGAAACGAAGATGGTGCATCACTAAACTTCGAGCGGCATCTAGATTGTCCTCATCGCGCAGACTTACCGCCAGATCCTTTTCCTCTTCGGCCGTCAGAATCGGCAGTTGATAGGCCGCACTGATATAGTTGTCCAGGTTTCCTACCGGAATGGCCAGGGCTGCTTGGGTCTTTATCAATGCTTTACTCATAAAACTGTTTGCTCCTAAGAATAAATTAGATGTTGATTTTAGCAGTATATCCATAAGAGTGCTAATCTGGGTGTTAAGTTCCCACCCTGAGCAGGCGGGAATCGATTTGAAATTTATTTTGGTTCGATATCACCCAAATGTCTCCCCACCGCCAGCCAAGATCCCCCAAGGCCTAGGGCACCGCTCACTACAAAAAGAATCAGAGTATCCAGGGCACCCAGCCCCCGAATCTGATATTGGCTGTTATACAACATAGCCAGATGGTGGGCGGGACTCGCTATCAGCGCCAATGCGGCATGGACCACTAACCAGGCCAAGATCCCACCGCAAATGCCATACCAAAGACCACCGTAAAGGAATGGACGCCGGATGAAGGCGTCTGTGGCTCCTACCAGTTTAGTGACCCTAATCTCATTACTCTTGCTCTGTATTTCCAAACGAATGGTGTTGCCCACGATTAATAAGACGGCGACGCCCAGCATCACGGCGATGGAGACCACTATTTGGCTGGCAATGTCCATCATGGCCTGCAGGCGTTGCAGCCAGTGCATATCGAGTAGCGCCATATCGATTCCGGGTAGCTTATTGAGCTTTGCTCTTAGCCCCTTAACCTCGATCATGGTTTTCAAATCTGGGGTCACTACGATGACATGTGGCAGCGGATTGGCATCCAGGGAATCTAGGGCCTCGGCAAATCCGGAATATTTACGAAAATCCTCCAAGGCTTGATCGGCGCTGATCGTTCTCACCTTCTTGATGCCATCCCAGCGCTTCAGCTGGACGGCCAATGATCGCATATGATCGGCGTCCATGTCGGATTTCAGGAATAATGAAATTTGGGCGACATTTCCCCATCCGCCGGTGGCTGACTGGAGATTTTTTAGCATGACATAGAGGCCGCTGGGGAGCGCTAGCGCGGTACCGATCACCGCCATTGTCATCAAGCTGGACAAGGGTGTGCGATAGAGCCTGCCCAGGCTGAAAATCAAGGTGCGTGCGTGATCTAAGATATAGGCGTTGAGTCGATGATATGCGAGCGGAGGTCTTCGTTTGATCCCCATGGGTTCAATTTAATGGTTGCGCAGAGGTTTGTCGGCCGAGGCCTTTTGCTCCAGTGGGGCCAGACGGCCCTTGTCTAAACAGATGATACGCCGGTTGAATCGACTGATCAGATCAATGTCATGGCTGGCGATAATTACCGTAACTCCTACCTGATGAAACATATAAAGCAGTTTCATAATATCTTCGGACAGCTGTGGATCAAGATTCCCTGTAGGTTCATCGGCTAGCAAGATGGGCGGGCGATGGACCACGGCTCGGGCAATGCCTACCCGTTGCTGTTCACCGCCGGAGAGGGCGATGGGATAGGAGTTTTCTTTGGATAAAAGACCTACCTTGTCGAGTGCCGCTCGCGTTCTGCGTTTGATTTCCCGATGTGGGTTTCCTGCAATAACCATGGGCAGTGCGACGTTGTCAAGGACCGATCTATCGTGCAGCAGCTGATGATCTTGAAAGATAATACCAATATTGCGTCTCAACCAAGGGATCTGACGACGTTTTAGGTTAGTAATATTTTTGTTATCGATCAGTAGCTGACCACGGCTGGGTCGTACGATCAGTGGGATGAGTTTGAGTAAGGTGCTTTTACCGGCCCCAGAACGCCCAGTGATGAAAACCAGTTCACCTCGATCGATTTCCAGACTGATCTCGCTCAGCGCCTCGCGAGCCGTGGGATAGCGTTTACTGATATTTCGAAACAGAATCATCGACAAATCGGGCGTCAGAATCAGAGGTTACCGCAAGGATTATATTGGTAACCGTTCAATCCCCTAGTTTCTTTACTCCCATCCTAATCCTCTCCTCGCCCCGAGGGAGAGGAGATTTGAGGAGGGGGTCTGAACGATTATGTATATTGTGGTCTTTATGATGAGATGGGTGCAACAACGAAATCGCTCAGGAGCACACTTTAGACGGCGGGATATTGACCGATTGTCGGGGAATTGACCTTTGACGATGAATTCAAGACCCCTGCTCGATATTAGCCCAGCCTACTTTACTATGCCGGTTGAAGGTTCGGTTCGTTCTCAGTTGCTAACTTTCGGGAGCAAGAAGCGCCCGCACGAACTCCTGAGCATCGAACACCCGCAGATCCTCCAAGGCCTCGCCTACCCCTATGAAGCGCACCGGAATAGCCAGTTTTTTGGCGATGGCGAACAGGATTCCGCCCTTGGCCGTCCCGTCGAGTTTGGTCACCGTTATTCCGCTCACCTCCACGGCCTGATGAAATTGCTGAGCCTGGCTGAGTGCATTCTGACCGGTACCGGCATCCACCACCAGCATGGTTTCGTGAGGTGCGGTGGCATCCAGTTTCCTGATGACGCGTTGAACCTTTTTGAGTTCTTCCATAAGGTTGTGCTGGGTATGAAGACGTCCGGCGGTATCCGCGATCAGGACATCGATATTGCGGTTCCGGGCGGCTTGGATGGCGTCATAGATCACCGAGGCGCTATCGGCACCCTGTCCCTGGGAGATCACGGGGACACCATTGCGCTCCCCCCAGCCCTGCAATTGCTCTACGGCCGCGGCCCGGAAGGTGTCGCCGGCAGCCAGCATCACTGTTTTATGTTCCTGCTGCAGCGTTTTAGCCAGTTTGCCTATGGTCGTGGTCTTGCCGACACCATTGACGCCGACCACTAGAATAATAGTGGGCTTGGGCAATGAAGATATGTCAAGAGGGCGGCTGCAGGGTTCGAGGATCTGGGTCATCTGTTCATGAAGGACCTTCAACAGCACTTCGGCATCGGCTTTTTGTTTACGGTTCAAGGTGGATCCGAGCCGATCGATGATTTGTTCGGTGGCTTCCACCCCCACATCGGCCATCAGCAGGCGGGTTTCCAGCGCTTCCAGCAGATCCTCGTCTATTTTGCCACTGAATAAACCACCGATATCTTTGTTGATCTGGGCATGGGTTTTGGATAGCCCTTGGCGCAAGCGCGAAAATAGACCCCGCTTAGGATCTTTTTGTGTCGGTGCGGACTCGGACTTGTCTGCTGAGGAGTCAGACAGTGGCTGGGTCTTTGTTTTCTGCGTCTTTTTTTTGAAACCGAACACGATAATTAAAGTCTTAATTCGCCAGGAATACTCTCGTATCATCGTCGGGCTGGAAAACTCATCGCTAAATGAGCTTCCACCGGTCAATCCCCCGGGGTGTGGAGGGGCTGCGTCATGGGTATAATTCGTGAGCAGGATGGCACCATATCGGGTAACGTAATAAATATCAACGCTAATAGACTGGGCGTAAAAAATATGATTCAAAGAATCTCGCTGATGATGTGGCTGATGATCGGTATCGCAATGATTGCTACCCGGGTCGGGGCAGCTTCCGATCTTCATGAGTATCGCTTGAACAATGGTCTTAGGCTGGTCATTAAGGAGGATCACCGTGCTCCGGTAGTGCTCTCTCAGATCTGGTATGGTGTTGGATCCGCGAATGAGCACAGTGGCATAACCGGGCTGTCTCACGTGTTGGAACACATGATGTTCAAGGGGACTCCTGATTATCCCGCGGGATCATTTTCGGCCATAATTGCCGAAAATGGAGGTCGTGAAAATGCCTTCACCAGTCGCGACTATACCGGTTATTATCAACTGCTGGAAAAGAGTCGATTGGAGATCAGTTTCGAATTGGAATCGGATCGGATGCGTAATCTCAGCTTTCCCGAGGAAGGGTTCCGCAAGGAACTCGAGGTGGTCAAGGAGGAGCGGCGCTTGCGTACCGACGACAGTCCCGAGGCCTTGAGTTTTGAGCAGCTGTTCGCTACGGCGTTCAACAATGCTCCTTACCGCAATCCGGTGATTGGTTGGATGGAGGATCTCGATGGCATGCGCATCGAAGACCTGCGTCGTTGGTATAACAGATGGTATGTGCCAAACAATGCCATACTGGTGGTCGTCGGTGATGTGGAGCCGGAGCGGATTTACCGCTTGGCGCAAAAGTACTATGGCGCTATCGAGGCATCGCCTCGGCCGGTTGCTAAGCCTCGACGGGAACCTGTGCAGCGGGGCATGCGACGGGTCGTGGTCAAGGCTCCTGCGGAATTGCCTTATCTGCTGATCGGATACAAGGTGCCGGTATTGGGTCGAGCGCAGAGCGAGTGGGAACCCTATGCCCTAGAGGTATTGACCGCAATCCTGGATGGCGGGCGCAGCTCACGATTCAGCAAAAAACTCATGCGCGAGCAGGAGTTGGCCGCCAGTGCGGGTGCGGGCTATAGCCTCTACGGACGTTATAATGGCCTGCTGATTATTGAGGGCGTACCCGCCCAGGGACATACTATCAAGGAACTCGAACAGGCCCTGAATGAAGAACTCGGCCATCTGCGTGAGCAGCAGGTCAACGAGAGCGAATTGAAACGGGTCAAGGCCCAGGTCGTTGCGGAGGAGGTCTATTCCCGGGATTCCATCAGCCGTCAGGCCAGTCTCATCGGCAGGGTGCAGAGCATTGGTCTGGGTTGGAAGGTGCTTGATGAATACGTCGATGCCATTCATTCGGTGACCGCGGATCAGATCCAGGTGGTAGCGCGTAAATTTTTAGTCGATGATCAAAAGACGGTGGTTATTCTCGAACCCTTACCGATTCATTCTCCCAACGATACCGTCCTGGCTGATCAGGCCTCGGAGAGCTGAACATGAGACGACTACACTATTTTGCGCTGGTCTCTGTACTTGGTATCTTGGGTATCGGTCAGGCCCTAGGCGCACCGGTGATACGGCATTGGCAGTCTGAAAATGGGTTGCGGGTCTATTTTGTCCCGGCTCCGGAGATTCCCATGGTTGATATTCGCCTGGTGTTCGACGCCGGTAGCTCGCGAGACCAGGGGCTACCAGGTCTGGCAAGTTTGACCGCAGGTCTGCTTGATGAGGGTAGCGGCGATTGGAACGCCGACGTCATCGCCAACCGCTTCGAAGATGTTGGGGCCGAATACTCGGCCAGTGTGCAGCGTGACATGGCATGGATTTCACTCAGGAGTCTCAGCGCCGCGGAATTTTTCGACCCTGCACTGGAAGCCTTTATCAGGGTGGTCACTTCGCCCAGCTTTCCCGAGCGAGATTTCCGGCGTTTGAAAAACATCATGCGCGTGGCGCTACAAGCTCAAGATCAAGAACCGGACGCCATTGCTGAAAAGGCCTTCTATCGTGCCGTTTATGGTGATCACCCCTTTGCTGATCCAGTCAATGGCACTGAGCAGAGCATCGACGCCATCGCGCTCGAGGACGTGAAGGATTTCCACAGGCGTTATTTCGTAGCCCGAAACGCCGTATTGATTATAGTTGGAGATATCAGCAAAGAGGGTGCTGAACGCGTAGCTCAGATGATAGGTAAGCACCTGCCGGCCGGTAAACCGGCGCCGTCCCTACCCAGCGTTGAGGCATTAAAGGCCAAACGGAACATCTATATTCCTTTTCCCTCAACCCAGGCCCATGTCTATATGGGGCTACCGGGAATACGCCGGGGCGATCCCGACTATTTCCCGCTTTATGTGGGCAACCATATGCTTGGAGGCAGTGGTTTCAATTCTCGCTTGGTCAAGGAGGTGAGGGTCAAGCACGGGCTGTCATACAGCATATACAGCTATTTCCTTCCGAAGATTGTCAAGGGCCCCTTTGAGATTGTTTTGCAGACGCGGGTGGATCAGGCCAAGAAGGCCGTCACCTTGACCCGACAGATCATAGATGAGTTCATCCAAAACGGTCCTAAAGAAGGGGAGCTGGAGTCTTCCATTAAAAATATCACCGGCGGATTTCCGCTGCGCATCGATAGCAACGCCGATATCGTCTCCTATCTGGCCGTGATCGGTTTCTACCAATTGCCCCTAAGTTATCTCGATACCTTCAATACTCATATCCGATCCGTGAATAAAGAGATCATACAGGATGCCTTTAGACGTCGCGTTCATCTGGAGGAGATGGTCACGGTGATTGTCGGGGGAGAAGAGTCGGAGCGCGGCGAACGCTCTGCGGATGAATAGGCGGCGTAGCCACCGACCTAACATCAAGCCGCAGACAGTCAGGATCATTGGCGGTCAATGGCGCGGTCGCCGCATCGGTTTTCCGGTTCGACCCGGTTTGCGCCCGACTGCGGATCGGGTGCGTGAAACCCTTTTCAACTGGGCCGTTGGACTTTCTGGTCCGGCTTGCTGCGCTGGTTCCTAAACCGCGGGTCAACCTCACCCGCTTCCACGGCGTGTTTGCGCCTAATAGCACATACCGGATTCAGGTCACGCCGTCCAAACGAGGCAAAGGCCGCAAGCGCATCACTGATGAAGCTGAGTAATGCCACTCACTGCCAGAGCGCCGGGCAGCGATGAGCTGGGCTCTGCGATTGAAGCGGGTGTTCAATATCGGCATCGAAACCTGCTCTACGTGCGTCGGTGCGCTCACCGCCATCGCCTGTATCGAAGACCCCCTGGTTATCGATAAGATACTCACCCACCTGAAAAAGTGTTAAAAAACGCGAATTCCGCTACCCGGCAACCGTGAAATATTTTCCAGGCCCTGAATTTAACGTGGTCTGTCCCCGATAATACCTGAAAAACCGGCGTAGAGATCAGAAAGAAAGGACATCTACAGGAGATACACTCCGCCAGTGATGCCAAAAAACTGCAGGGCGGACTAACATGCCCACTCTGCAACCGGGCTAGATTATTTAACTCGCTTGATGGTGATATGCGCCGCCGGATTCCTCCAGTCAGACTCACTGGGTATCAGATCCCCAATACCATGAATGCCACTGTGCACATGAACGTAGTCTTCGCCACCGGCGCCCGGCGATCCACCTTCGCCACCACCGCAGGGTCCACCACCCGGGATACTTATACACAGCTCATCATTCGGCTCTGATCCGGCATCATAGCCCGGTGAGCTATAGATAATGGAATGTTTGTTCCTGGGCGCCCAGGCACCATTGAGTGCAATAAAACCATCGTTGGTCGGCAGCATCATTGATGCCAGACTGACCTGGCCCTTGCCACGCGGGGCCTCAATCGTCACCGTCACGGACTCACCTGGAGGCAAAAGACCGCCGGAGTCAGCCAGATCCACAACGCGCGAGTCCTTTTCCAGATCTGTCGCCAGCGGACCAAAATCGCCGTCTTCAGCCAGGGCGGTGAGTTCATCACTGGCCGGTTGTCCCAGCTCGAACAGCTTCACGCCCGGGGCATGACTGACCACGAAGATCGGGGTAAAAACCGTACCATGAGTTACGTTAGTAATTGTGACCTCATAACTGGCTGCCATCGCGGCAGAGGTGCCGAACAGCGATGCCAGCGCGAGACCGGAAAGTATCTTTTTCATTTGCATTTCTCCTGGAGATTGAAAACGGTCTGAACGCAATGCACGCCAGACTCAGGAGTAATACTGGACAGCAGGGCTCACACTGGCATCACGGAAATATCACGAATTGATAACAAATGGCCCTGCCGGCATCTGGAACGAAAATGTTGTGCCCTTGCCGAGGTCACTGCTGACCTGGATGACGCTGTTATGCAGTTCGAGAATACGCTTGACAATAGCAAGTCCCAGGCCAGCGCCGCTGCCGCCGGAGCGCGGCTTGTCCTGCTGATAGAAACGCTCGAATATTCGCGGTACCTCTTCAGCAGGTATCCCGCAGCCAGTGTCAGTTACCTGCACAACTATATTCCCTGACTCCACATCGACTCCGATGCTGATGCTGCCACCAGCCGGCGTATGCCGCAGTCCGTTTTCCAGCAGATTTTCCAGTACCCGCTGCAGCATGGCAATATCACCATGTACCAGCGGGGCTTCCGGATTCAGGCTGGCATTGAGTTGTATCGACTTTTCGCGGGCACGCAGCTGGAATTTCTGGCTCACATCCTGCGCCAGCTCGCACATAGAGAACGGCTCGGAATAGACCACTGACTCACAGGAATCCAGTCGGGCCAGTTCAAACAATTCCTCTACCATCCGGCCCAACCGTTGACTGTGACTGAGTGCTGTCTGCAGGTACTGTTGCTGTTCGTCAGAAGACAGCTCTGCGTGTTTCAGCTGCAATGTCTCGAGATAGCCTCGCATGGTGGTCAAGGGTGTACGTAGATCGTGCGAGATGTTGGCCACCATCTCACGACGCACATCATCCATCTGTTTGAGATCACTGATCTGGGACGTGATCTTGTTGGCCATGGTATTGAACTGCTGCCCAAGGACATCGATTTCATCATGGGTATTGCCCGGATAGCGAATGGCCGTGCTGCCATCGCCGCTGTCACCGGCATACCGACGTATGACATTGCCCAGCACACGCAGGCGACGCGTTTGCAAGGCAAACACCACCAGGCCACCCGTCAATGCAACCGCCAGCGCAACCAGCAACACCACCAGCGCAGAATCCAGGATGTAGCTGTCACCAAGCATCTGGACAACATGGTCATATTGCTCACCACCCAGCACGATATACAGATAGCCCTGCAAGCCGTCCTCGCCAGTAATGCGGGCAGCAGAAAACACTTTATGGCCATCAGGATTGCGCGGGTCATCCCCCTTCAGCGGGAACCTGGCGTTGCCATCGAGAAACTCATTCACCGGCTCCAGTGCAACCTGAGTGCGCTTGATCTTCCCTTCGGGCGCTGAATACCCAAGTACGGCACCCTGTTCATCAAGCAGGTACAGCTCGATACTGGGATTGATCACCATCAACTGGTGAAACAGGTGATCGAGTGCCGGGTGATTGATTTCCCGGTCCTGGATCAGGGGTTGTTCGGCGACAATATGCGCCGCCAGTTCCCGGTTCAGTTTTTGCGCGACTTCCTGCTGATACAGGGTACTCGAATGTCCAATGACCTGGATCAGAATCACGCCAACCAGGTACAACAGGATGAACAGTGTCAGAGCCAGCCGGCTGTACAAGGTCCTGAACATCATGCGACTCCGTGCCAGAGTTCAGCCCCGGAGAATTTGTAACCGACACCCCAGACGGTAATGACATACTGTGGTTTTGCCGGATCTGCTTCAATCTTGGCGCGCAACCGATTAATGTGGGAATTTACGGTGTGTTCGTACCCGGCATGTCCATAACCCCATACACTGTCCAATAACTGGCTGCGGCTAAAGACCCGTTCGGGATTGCTGGCAAAATGCCATAACAGGTCGAACTCCCGGGCAGTGAGTTCAACGGGGTTGTCGCCGAGCAGCACCTGGCGCTTGTCCGGGTCCATATGCAACGCACCAAACTGCAACGGTGAGCTTGCCTTTGCTGTCGATGATGGCTGATATTGATCGGACCTGCGCAGGATCGCATTCACACGCGCCACCAGCTCCGGAACACTGAATGGTTTGGTCAGGTAGTCATCTGCACCCACTTCCAGTCCGAGTACGCGGTCCAGCTCGGATGTCCTTGCCGTCAGCATCAATACAGGGGTATAAACCTTTTTGTTGCGGAGAATCCGGCATATATCCAGGCCATCGATCCTGGGCAACATCAGATCCAGTATCACCAGCTGGTATCGCCTGGTCAGTGCCAGATCCAGGCCGGACGATCCATCGGCTGCATGATCGACGTGCAGCTGCTTACTGCGCAGGTTCACCATCACCAGGCGGGCGATGTCCGCATTATCTTCGATTACAAGAATGTTTTTTGTCATGAACACAGGCAACACCAACTGCATACAGTTCCGCAGACGCACCGGAATCTAATCTTGATCAGGCTATCAGGCAGATGTCACAGAAATATCACGATGCCATGCCCGACACGAAGGCCGGGCAGCGCGCAACCTGTCAGATGTTTGGAACATGGTGTCGTGGAATTAGTTCACCGGATCAATGTGTCAACGCCCGTTGATTCATTGATTGTCGCTCACCCCATCAGTGTATCGCGCACCCATTTACCCGCCACCTGGCTGTATTCAAACAACAGCAGTCCGGAAAGGATGGCCGCAGTACCCAGGTTGGCCTCGGTCTGCAAGGCCTTGTCGTTTAACAGGTATCCCAGCATCAGAGCCAGCACCAGGGTGATCAGTGTGATCAACGCGACCCGGGTTGCCCCCACGTGGCGCAGTACGTAGTAGTAGAGGGGCAAGCCCCAGCACCGAGCCGATCATGCCCAGGTAGACAATCGACAGTATGGCCCGGGGCGGCATGACCACCGGCAACGGCTCACCTGTGAGGACATACAGCGTCACCAGCAGGGGCACCGTCACCAGAGGCCCTCTATGGTGGTCGCCAGCGCCGGCATGTCTGCACCGATGCGCTTCACAGCCACGGCACTCGCCGAATAGGCCGTCACGGAAAACACCATGCCAACGATACCGTAGACGGCCTGCGGACCCAGTTGCTGAGAACCCAGCAGCATGATAGCCAGTCCGGCCAGCCCAAGCAGCATGCCGGCGAGCCGGGCCGCATCCAGTGCCCGCTCCGACAGCAGGAAGGTCGCCATCAGGCCGGTTACAATGGGCGCAAGACCGAACAGCACCGACATCCAGCCGGAGGGGATGAACCAATCAAAGGGGTCAGTTCCAACATTCATACAAATGCTGCTATAGTTTTTCCATGGCCAGACCACTGAGATTGGAATATGCAGGCGCTTTGTATCACATGACCTCTCGGGGGGACTGGCGCGACGACATCTACCGGGATGATGAGGACCGGGAGGCGTGGCTAGCAGTATTGTCGCAAGTTTGTGAGCGGTTCAACTGGGTAGTGCACGCCTGGTGTCAGATGATGAATCACTAC
>JAAEPA010000355.1 GCA_024222475.1 Gammaproteobacteria bacterium
ATGATATATACCAATATAACTGATTTAAGTGAGATGAATCAATTGATTACTATTTATACGGTTATATTGTATATAAACTGATAATTTTGTGGGTGTGTCGTCAAACTGTAATGCAGACTATTGAAAACAAAAAAACTAATCCATATGGGTCAATTTTTTAGTGACAAGAAAGGGAATCATGTCAACGGTCAGGCTTTCGTCCTAGACCCTATGTTTTGACATTTTTTGCAAGTTTAAGGAGGTCAAAACATAAAGTCTGATTTTTTGGTCAAGAACTGTTCCATAGCCCCTTATGGAACAGTTACTTGCAAGTCAAAACATATCAGCCCGGATGTTTTAACTTCCCTGTTGAAACCTCCGGGCTAGGCAATACCTGGATTGTCTTGCACGTTTTTCAGTACCGGCGTATTGAGCTTGTCGATTTTTACCGTTTTGATATCGCGAAGATACTCGGCGACCTGATCCCAGACCGGAGGACCTGGTGATTTTGCACCCACGGTGGCCCACCCGGCCACGACATACTTTTTATTCGGATCGATTGTCCTACCGTCATCCAGGGTCATGCCGCTGATGCGCTTGCCGAAACCCTGGGTCGGATCGCAGACGTAATCCAGTCCCCCGACACGCACCATATCGCCACCTTGCTGATAATAGGGGTCTGGATTGAACAGATTGTCGCAGACATCCTCTAGGATCGCCTTCAGCTCCTTTCCACTCATCTCCCGCCAGTAGGTTTCCGGATAGGTCATGCAGGTCTGATCAAGTACGTTATCCATCGTTACCGGGTGTCCGGCGGGCACGGTAGTACCCCAGCGAAATCCGGGAGACAGAGATATCTGGGCATCGTTGACCGTTCTGAGGGCGTTGCATATCACCTGATCGAAGGTACCATTGAAATTGCCCCGCCGGTATAGGGTCTCATCGGCCATAGCCAGCTGTTCAGTCAGCTTTTTCAGGTGGGGTTTGCGAACAGTTTCTATATAGGTATTCATCTCGCCATTGGGCTCGATGAGGTTAGAGAAAACCGGCAGCAGTCGATATCGGAAATCTCTCAATTTACCGTTTTTTATATCCAGATCCATCACCGCCAGAAATTTTCCATTGGATCCGGCATTGGAGACCAGGGTGCTGCCCTTGGGGTTCTTGACCTGTGTAGGGGCAGGCACACCGTCGTGAGTGTGACCGCCGAAGATGGCGTCGATGCCGGTAACGACGGAGGCCATCTTCAGGTCCACATCCATGCCGTTGTGAGAGAGCACGATGAGCGCATCGGG
>JAAEPA010000356.1 GCA_024222475.1 Gammaproteobacteria bacterium
CCAAAAACAATCTGCGGGCCGCTTCATCCAGGCTGTCCCAGGCCCGGCGATAGATGAAGGCGTATAGCTCATCGACCGTTTTGCCCCTGGCCTGGGCTAAATCATCCAAAATAACATCCAGAGCAAAAACGTGAGTTTGACCTACCACCAGGCGTAAAGCCAGGGGGTTGCCGCCTACGGTTTGATAGATCCTTTTCAGATCGGCCTCGTCAGCCTGTTGGAGCCTGATCAAGTTATGCTGTTTAGTTTCGTAGCGAATCAAGGCCAGGGCTTCGGTCTGGTTTAACTCCGGCAGGGGAAAGTGATACACCGGAACGGCATCATCATAAAAACGCTCACGTGAGGTGAGTAAAAATTTAGAGGGGTTCGCCAGTTGGTGCAGGGTGGGCAGTAACACTTCCACATCGTGCAGCGTTTCCAGATTGTCTATCACAATCAGATGACGGCGTTGTTGCAAGCGGGTATGCAGCAGAGATTGCAGCTCTTCAGCGGATAACGTCTCCGGTTTAGGCAAGTTGGGCATCAACTGGGCGGCCAGTTGGTCTACCAGGCTCTCGGTGGTCAGGGCCGGTTGGGTGATGGTTTCGGTCTGGCCGCTGAGCTTAAAAATCTGGGTTTTGGCGCTCACCCAGCCCACGTCGTCAAACAGGTTATGCTGAATAATATGGCGGGTAACGGCATGGGCCAGCGAGGTTTTGCCTATGCCGCCAATACCTTCAATGGCCACCAGCCAGTGGTTATCCGCCTCAAGCAGTATCTCCCCCAGCTTTGTCATATGGCGCTCGGCCCCAATCAGTTGGGTATAAGTCGGGCGCTCAAGGCGTTGTTCCAACCGGGTCTGGCGTTGGGCACAGGCGGCCTGCTCTTGCTGTTGCAAAATGTGGGCCAACTGTTTAATAGCTTCTTGCTGGCGGCGATAGGCGGTGGCCGTACTCATATTGATAGAGTTGATGATGATATACATCTTTTCTCTATCAAAAAAGCGCCGAGTCAAAATCTCGGCGCCGTCCTGATTGGTTTCTTTTAATTTGTCTACCAAGGCCTGCAAGACCTTATTAGTTGCCTGGCGGGAGTTATCGACCCCGGTATCCAGGGTGTTCTGGTATAGGCACAAACCCTCAAATGGAGAAGTGGGGGCATTGGCCTTATGCCAGCCCTTAAACGCGGTAGAAATATCCTTGATCAGGCGCGGTAATGCTTGTCTGGAGTCCATTATGGCAAGTTCACTATAGCAGAATTTTCTCAAGCATACCATAACCTGATTATGAAAACAACTCTTTTGCCACAACTTGAGAGGTAGTTGAGAAACTTTGAGAAAAATGAAGCCCAAGCGGAGATTGTTGGCAAGCCACACTCCCCTATTTTGTTGTACGCTACCTCTAACTTTCACTCATTTTTCAAACCACATCCAAAACCGGAACAGGAATTAGCCAGTGAAAAAGTACATTTTTGTTTTATGGGGCTACAGATTTGAAGAAGCCACCGCCGCTATTTTTGTAACCCACCTGCGTCAGGCCGGGCTGTTGGTCAAGGTGGTCGGGCTGGATGCCCGCCACATTAGCGGAGCTAATGGCCTGACCTTGCTGCCCGATTTAACGCTGGGCAAGGCCCTGCCCCTGGCAACGCAGGCCATTTGTGTCATTGTGCCCCATCCATCATCAGAGCTCAAACGCTTAACAGTTGACCCGCGCCTTCAGGAATTCATGCGCCAGGCCCGGGCCAACGCCGCCAGGTTTATTATCAAGTCGTCAAGCGGGGCAGCTATGGCTAACCGCCATCTGTTTTTCGATAACGACGGCGTCAATAGCAACATCGTCAACGATAACATCGTCAACGATAATATCGTTACGTACCCGGATGATGATGAGGATCTGGTCGGCTTTGTCCGCATCCTGGCCCAATCGCTAACGGAAGTAGGACCATAGAGAAAAGAGGGAGGCTCAAATGAAAATTTTCCTGGTGGTCAAACAAAAGACCGTCAAAGACAGCGTTATCTTTATTGGCCGCAGTTGGCCGGTCTTCATCAAAATAAATCTGTATGCGATGATATTCGGGTTTATACTTTTAGCCGCTTCGCCGGCTGCGGTAGCTCGCACCAATACCGCCTACATCTATCACGGCGCCATCACCATCAATGCTTGTGAAGACCTGGATGCCGATGGAACGTGTGAGGCCGGCGAGGGAAGTTTGCCTGCCGGCACGCAAGCCTGTTTAAGGTATGAAGACACGGGAGAAGCGCTGGGCTGCAAACCTGTCCCCGCCACCTTTGAGAATTTGAGTCCGGGTCGCCACACGGCCTATCTGATGTTTGGCCAGGCCGGGGCCGGATATTATCCCACCACTCCCCCCACTGAAATCAATTTGCTTGGCTGTCAATGTGCCGATTGTGGCTGCACCACCCCTAACTGCCAATGTCAGTGCGAATGTTCTTGCAGCGCCCAGGTGACCTTGGGGGCGGTATACCCCGTTCATCCCAAAGGAATCGCCGTTCACGCCGGCTTGAACAA
>JAAEPA010000357.1 GCA_024222475.1 Gammaproteobacteria bacterium
AGAAGAGATCATACGCAAGGCGGCCAGTATTCTGCAGAATCAACTGTCGGTGTTTGTCGATCTGAAGGCCGATGAAGAGGCCGAGCCAGAACGTGCAGAGGCGGAAATCGATCCGATCTTGCTGCGGCCAGTAGACGACCTGGAATTGACTGTACGATCGGCAAATTGCCTGAAGGCGGAAAACATCCATTACATCGGTGATCTGATACAACGCACCGAAGTCGAGCTGCTAAAAACCCCCAACCTCGGCAAGAAGTCTCTGACAGAGATCAAGGATATTCTTGGTTCACACGGCTTGTCTTTGGGAATGCGGTTAGAAAACTGGCCCCCTGATAGTCTTAAGGCAGATCATTAGGTAATACATTAAGGATTCTTACATGCGTCACCGTCACTCTGGAAGAAGGCTGAATCGAACCTGCAGCCACCGTAAGGCAATGATGAGTAACCTAGCGAACTCATTGTTGCGTCACGAGGCCATCAAGACCACTTTGGTAAAGGCCAAGGAGCTGCGCCGGGTTGCCGAACCGTTGATCACCCTGTCTAAACAAGACAGCGTTGCCAATAGGCGACAGGCTTTTGCTGAGTTAAGGGATGTCGAGGTGGTGGATAAGCTTTTTACCGAACTTGGCCCACGATATCAAAGTCGGCCTGGCGGATATACACGAATCTTGAAATGTGGATTTCGAGCAGGGGACAATGCCCCCATGGCCTATATGGAACTATTGGAGCGGCCGGGGAGCGAAGAGGCCTAAACTTGGGAATATATTCTCCCGCGGCTATGGGCGTTCCTGAACGCGCTTGCCCGCGTTGTGGGCCTCGACAATCTCAGGGGGTCATGTAGGACCCGTATTATTCCCAGATGTTGGGGTCCCCGCTGCCTTGCCGAACACGTGTAGGGGCCCCCTCGCTTCAGGCGAAGATTTATTCACAGACTCTGAGTTCAACGGTCAGGCATTGCTTGGGTTTCTGTTTTTGCTGGACGCAGAAAATCTATGATTGTCCTTATGACAGACTTCGGTCTGCGGGATCCCTATGTTAGTCAGATGATGGCGGTACTCTATCGTCAAGCCCCTGGTATCCCCGTCATCAATCTATTCTCCCATCTGCCTGTCTTCAACCCGCGCGCAAGCGCCTATCTTATCGCAGCTTATGTTGAGGAATTCCCGCCAGGAAGCGTCTTTCTGGGAATCGTGGATCCGGGCGTAGGTACTGAGCGCAGGCCCTTGGTTGTCGAGGCCGATGGTCGCTGGTTCGTAGGACCGGATAATGGTTTGTTCGATGTCGTTTGCAAGCGGGCCGGTGGGTTTCGTCGCTGGGGCATCACTTATAAACCCGAGACGATATCCGTGAGTTTTCATGGTAGAGATCTGTTTGCCCCGGTTGCCGCCCAGCTGGCTCAGGGTAAAGAAGTGCCGGGCGAGCCTCTGGATCTCACTGTGCTCCCCTGGAAGTCGTGGCCGGAAGAACTCCTGGAAGTGCTGTATGTCGATCACTATGGTAATGCGTTGACAGGGGTGCGCGCTTCTAGGATAGAAAAGACAGCTACATTACTAGTGAAAGATCGCATCGTGGGTTATATACGCACCTTTGCTGAGGCCCCCGCAGGACAACCCTTTTGGTATGAAAATTCCAATGGCTTAGTGGAAATCGCAATCAAAGAAGGCAGTGTTGCTGAGCTTCTCCGCCTGGAACCTGGCGATTCATTTAGGGTAAATCAATATTAGTACCTATGCAGGATCTAGGAGGCTGTCTGGGAACGAGCAAGCTACTGCGGACGAGTCTAGCTGGCCGAATTTCCCGTTCATTAAATGAACGAATAATCCGTCCAGCCAGCCTTACCCTCGCTACGGTTGCCATTCTCGGACAGCCGCCTAGGTAACATCCTGAACCTAGGTATGGAAATTGCTTTAGATGCGTTGGAAAGTTGTTATTGGTAGTTGTCAGCCCGGATGTTTTATGAATTCGCGTTCTGATCGCGCAGGGTGAAATTCGAAAGGCAGTGAATACCAAAGGCCGGTGCCCCTGCTTGTATTCTATTGCAAGGAGATAATATCAGTTGGATATAAGCTTCAATTTGAATTTCGATTCTTGTCTAACGCCGAGTACATACTACGCCTATCAGAAGTATTATCTCCAGGGTTTGAAATCTACAAGAGGTGTAAGTTGTGGGGTATCACCCATTTCTGCCAAGATTTTGACTTATTTGCAAAATACTGGTTCTGGAGGTATAGATTGGATTTCTAAAAGAATAGTAAAGGTTGGCTCTAGTAAGCGCTCAGTAAAATCCGATCATGTGGGGAGATATTCAGTTGATATCGATTCGAATCGAATAAATGTCGTTATTGACGATGCAGATGGACGAGGTATCCGAGACGAAGAGGCCCTGAATTGGTCTGATATCTATTTTAAAGCGAATAAATGGTCTGATCGCGAGTACCCCAAGAAAGTTTATCCAATCGTGAATGGTAACGGTAGGTTAGACTTCAACAAGATAAAGTTGATAAAAGATCATCGTAACACGGAAAAGAAAATTGAACTTGTTTATATGTCTAAATTATGGTCAAGGCCCGATTGCTTTGAAAATATAATAGAGCATCAAGTTCGTGTTTTTGAGCTCCTTGCGAAGCTTGATTGTACCAAGGATCTTAGGGCCGTTGTTACGAAAGAATCTCAAGCTAAGCTTACAAAATATCTTAAAAGATTAGATGCCGCGGGTGTGGAATGGTCGTGCGGCTGGGGAAACATTACCTCAGCTGTTTTTTGGAAAAACCTGGCCGAGGCGAAAATAGTTTTTCAACGATCAGGTAATCATCATTGTATATCTTGGCGCATGACAGATCTTCTTTGTATGGGGGCGTGCATTGTCATGGATAAATCACCTTTCCCCCAATGGCCTGTCCCGCTGGAAAGTGGTAAACATTTTGTCGATTGTGACTGCGGTTTTACTCCCGATTATTCTATCCCACCAAAACAACAATATAAAAATATAAGAAGGGCAATCGAGGGATTGTTAAATGACGAACAAGCCCAGTACCGATATAGGAAGAACTGTCGAGATTATTTTGATCGCCATGCAACTCCACAAAAGGTAGCGGAGTACATCATAGATACATTGAAGAGCCAATAAATTGATCGGTCTTCACAGTGGTGAAGAATAAACTCACATTCCTAACCCGGATTTTTCATAAATTGCACACGCCCTCGCTTGATCCTTGTTTCCACAAGATTGCTGTTCAGTCGGCCGTAATCGTGGATACGCCGCTCCTTCGAAAAACCCCTTGAGAAAATAAATCTCTACGCGATTATCGCGCAGATTCATGAAATATCCGGGCTAAAGAACACTATCCAGCTTACAATGTTTAGCCTTACAGCGCAGTACGCTCCCCTGTTCATACCAATCACCCAAGACCATGCGTCTTGCCGCTCTACCGTTTAACCCAAAGTTGTGAATCTTGGGGCGGTGGGTATGTCCATGGATCAGACGAGTGACATCGTTTTGATTCATGATCTGTTCAACGGCCTGCTGATTTACGTCCATGATCTCGGTAGGTTTGCGTTGCACCTCTTGGCGACTTTTATTTCTGAGTCGTTTGGCAATGTTTTGGCGCATCGCAACGCTTAGTGAAATAAGAAGTCTTTGCAGTATCCGGCTTCGAATGATTCGCCGAAACCGTTGGTAGGCTACGTCGTCCGTACATAGGCTGTCGCCATGCATTATAAGCGTAGGTTTACCATAGAGGTCAATCACCTGGGCGTCCGGTAATAGCCTGCATCCACTGCGTCGGGCAAACTCCTTTCCAATGAGAAAATCTCGATTTCCATGGATGAGATATAAGGGGATACCCCGGTCAGCGAGGTTTTTCAAAGCGGCGATTACCGGTTCAAGGGGCGGCGCGCAAGCATCGTCGCCAATCCAGTACTCGAACAAGTCACCCAGAATAAACAAGGCATCGGCCCCGGCGGCCTCTTGGGATAGAAATCTTTGGAATAACTCGATGATTTGGGGACGTTCCCTGTCCAGATGAAGATCTGAAATGAACAGTGTTTCGTGCATTAATCAACAATAACCACCTTCTCGATAACCACGGGTTCCTTAGGGACATCCTGATGGGGGCCATGGTTGCCGGTAGGCACTTTTATAATGGCATTGATGGTGTCCATGCCATGGGTAACCTTGCCAAAGACGGCGTAACCCCAACCCTGTTGGCTTTCCGAGCTGAAATTAAGGAAGGCGTTGTCTTTGACATTAAAAAAGAATTGTGCCGTGGCGGAATGGGGGTCAGAGGTGCGGGCCATGGCAATAGTACCCACATCGTTTTTCAGCCCATTATTTGCCTCGTTTTTGATAGGGTTGCCACCGTCCTTTTGTTTCATCTCCGGGGTAAAACCCCCACCTTGAATCATGAACCCGGGAATAACCCGATGAAAAATAGTACCATCAAAGAAACCGTCTTGGACATAAGATAGGAAGTTGGTGACCGTTGCCGGTGCTTTATCGTGGTAAAGTTCTAGGGTGATCTGCCCCTTGTTGGTATCCATCTGCACGACGGTGATGTTTGAGTCGGTCATATCGCTGATTCCTGAACTTGAATAAAGGGTAAACAAAAGGATGATAAAGTAGGTTAGGGTTCTCATTATCTTCCTGCTGAGGTTGGGTTAAGCAAGCGGCTTATGATAATGGTTCCTGTGGTCATGCGTAAAGGGCCGGTGTCTTTTGTCTGGCTAGGATTTTTAGGTTACTATTTCGCGTTTGTATACCCATGACGGAAGGGTTTTTGAGGACGCAGAGTGTGCCGAGTTTGATGCAAAGCAAGGCAGAATGCGTAAGGCACAGTTTTTACTAAGGTTTTCGTGTTCTAATGCGGAAACGGCGGCGTGCTATGGATCCTGAAAACTCATTCGTCAAGGGTGTAGTTGTGGCGCCAGCCTATCTCCCCAATGAGTTATCCTCCCTAGATGTTGAAAATTTATAATACCCTGACCAGAAGCAAAGACACATTCAAACCTATCGTACCTGGGAAGGTACGCATGTACGTGTGTGGTATGACAGTGTATGACCTTTGTCATCTAGGCCACGCCCGGGTCCTGGTGGTCTTTGATGTGGTCGCGCGTTACTTGGAAATTAGCGGATTTGACGTAACCTATGTACGCAATATTACGGATGTTGACGACAAGATCATCCAACGGGCTCACGAGAAAAACAAATCGATCGGCAGTCTGACATCAGGCTTTATCAAGGCCATGCACAAGGATGCAAAAGATCTCGGTGTGCTGCCCCCCGATTTTGAGCCCCGGGCTACGGAATCGATGGACAAGATCATCGCGATGATAGAGACCCTGGTTGAAAAGGGTTATGCCTATGTGGCTGACAACGGCGATGTTTACTATGATGTCTCAAAATTTCAAGCATACGGTAAATTATCGGGTAAGAATCCCCAAGATCTGCGTGCCGGGGCACGGGTAGAGGTCAATGAGGCCAAGCAAGATCCCCTGGATTTTGTCTTATGGAAGGCAGTGAAGCCAGACGAACCTTGGTGGGAGTCTCCCTGGGGGGCGGGTCGCCCGGGTTGGCATATCGAGTGTTCTGCCATGTCCACTGCCCAGCTTGGTGCCCATTTCGATATCCACGGTGGCGGTATGGATCTGCAGTTTCCGCACCATGAGAACGAAATAGCCCAGTCCGAGGCCTGTACCGATGAGACCTTCGTCAATGTCTGGATGCATAATGGATTCGTCCGTATCAACGAGGAAAAGATGTCCAAGTCTCTGGGTAATTTCTTCACGGTGCGGGAGGTCTTGGAGTCGAAGCGTTTTTTCCCGGAGGAAGTGCGTTATTTTATCCTAAGTAGTCATTATCGTAGTCCGCTCAATTACAGCGATGAGCAACTGGAGAATGCGGTTGATGCGTTGACTAGGTTTTATACCGCGCTCAAAGGATTGCCACCTGCTCAAGTACAGGATCATGACGAGGCCTTAGCACGGTTTAATGCGGCCATGGACGATGATTTCAATACTACCGAGGCCCTGGCGGTGATGTTTGAGTTAGTTCGTGAGATCAATAAGGCGCGTGATAAAGATCTTAATAGGGCAGCCGGGCTGGCGGCAATGCTGAGAAGCCAGGGAAAAGTGCTCGGTCTTTTGCAAGATGATCCCGAAGTATATCTGAAACGTCGTCGTGTTGGCGCAGAATTCACTGGTCAAATTGAAGCGCTGAAGGGGGTGCAATCCAAAAAAATAGAACCAATTTCAGAGGAAGACATAGAAAAACTTATAAAGCAGCGCGCTGCGGCGCGATTGGCGAAGAATTGGGCCGAGGCCGACAGGATCCGAGATCGGTTGAAGTCCATGGGTATCATTTTGGAAGATGATGCAATTGGCACCACATGGCGGCGCTAACAGCATTGACGACCGAGGACCTATGCGCGTATTATTCCCGTGCTTAGTCCGAGAGGAATGGGATCTAGGTGATACGGGGTATAGCGCAGTCTGGTAGCGCACCTGCTTTGGGAGCAGGGAGTCGGGGGTTCAAATCCCTCTACCCCGACCAACAGGTCGCAAAACCTATCCGCCATGGGTAACTATGCGGTGGGTAGATGGTTTATTCTGCGCCCGTAGCTCATCAGGATAGAGCATCGGCCTTCTAAGCCGAGGGTAGCAGGTTCGAATCCTGCCGGGCGCGCCAAATGCGATGGATTTTCCGATGCCTAGACTCTGCAGGTGATCGCGATTGAAGAGTATAGATCATTGATCTGTAGAGTGTATCTTGGGATGGGTAGAACCACTTTTAGTGGTTACAAAAGAAGCAAATATCGCTATACGGATGAAGGGTTGGAACAATGTCGGTGCGATTACTTGCAGGATCTAGGTAATAGACTTATAGTTTGACACTCAATGGTGAGCGTAGCTCAGTTGGTAGAGCCCTGGATTGTGATTCCAGCCGTCGTGGGTTCGAGTCCCATCGCTCACCCCAAATTTGGGGCCGTTAGCTCAACTGGTAGAGCAGTTGACTCTTAATCAATTGGTTCGGGGTTCGAGTCCCTGACGGCCCACCAATCCAGTAGGCAATAATGAAGGGGCAGGCCCAAGCCTGCCCCTTAAGTTTTGCGCTTCATTAGAAAATAACAGCAATACGTATTACTGCTGGTTCTCATGTAGGCGTGCTTTTTTTTCGATCATTGCAATGCATTGGCCATAATATACATGAATCATAATAATGCTATAGAGTGTCTATTTGATGAAGATGATTGGGAAATCAAGCCAAACAGGACATTCCTAAATTGATTGATCTTAAATCCGACAGCCTTCTAGTTAAGATCGATGCCTTTTGCTGGATGTGGGGGCCTTTTGCTAAATCATAAGGATTTCTTGATAAGCTGGGGTTGAGATGGGATGCAAAGAGGATTTGTCACTGTATAATACGTATCTCATGCACGGGCATCGGCAAAAGAAGGCGTAGCAAACGTATAGCCCGGATATTTCATGAGTTTGCGCGATGATCGCGTAGAGATTTGTTTACACAAGGGATTTTTCGAAGGAGCGGCGTATCCACGACTACGGCCAACTGAGCAACAATCTTGTGGAATAAGGATCAAGCGAGGGCGTATGTAATTTA
>JAAEPA010000358.1 GCA_024222475.1 Gammaproteobacteria bacterium
CCCGCATCCCTGCGAAACGGCATGTAACCGAAAGGACAAGGCGGACGGAGCCGTTGCCATAAACAACATGGAGCGTTTCGTCGGCGACCATGGACTGAAGCATAATCTCAAGCTCAGAGTGATTACTGATGAGGACAAGGAACAGTCTGTGGCGGTGATTGGTTCTGGTCCTTCCGGTCTCTCAGTGGCTTACCAGATGTCTCGCCGTGGCTATCGAGTGACAATTTTCGAGGCCTATAAGAAAACGGGTGGCATGTTGTGATATGGTATTCCCACCTACCGTTTACCGGAGGAGGTGCTGGATGGCGAGATTCAGAAAATCCTGGATCTGGGTGTTACCCTGAAGTGCAATACACGGGTTGGTGTGGACATCTCGTTCGAAACGATTCGTGAACAGTTCGATGCTATCTATGTCGCAGTGGGTGCTCATAAAGGTGCGGATATGGGCGTACCCGGCGAGGACTCTGCCAACATCCATACTGCTGCCAGCTTTCTGAATCGTGTCAATACAGGCGCCAAGGTGGAGATTGGCCGCCGGGTTGTGGTGGTAGGCGGTGGCGATAGTGCCGTCGATGCGGCTCGTGTCTCGTTGCGCATGCACCAATTGGCGGAGGAAGGGACTGGAAGAGATCATTTCGATACGGAGGAGGAGAAGCAGATTGAACAGGCGATAAAAGACGAAATCGCCACCGAAGACACCATCTCAGATAAAGCCATGGTAGATGCTGCCCGGGCCAGTAAACGGGCTTCCAAGTACTCGGAGATCATTATTCTCTATCGGCGTACGCGCGAAGAGATGCCTGCTATCTCCCATGATGTGGATGATGCGCTGC
>JAAEPA010000359.1 GCA_024222475.1 Gammaproteobacteria bacterium
CCAGATGCGCCCGTTTACTCGCCGTTCATTCGGCACAACCCAGACGCAATACTGAAATAGTTTTCTTTTATCCGCTTCGGGCACAAAACAGCCGTGTTGACATATGAGCACATACCACATAACAAGCGCATGCAGCCGGATCAGCAAATCGCTACGCGCTTTGCTGACCGCTGATGCGAAGCGTTATAACTCAAGTCGATAAATGGAAAATTTCCCAGTCGCAAAAATAGCACCAATAAAAGGAAGCCTAACCGGCCGAGACGGTGATGCTTCGATTGAAATATTTCTTGACCCGTTTGAATTGTCTGCTGATGGCTATTCGGAACAAGTAGACACCTCAATAAGGCTGGACACAATTAACATTCCAATAAACCCAGAGTCTCTTGAGGGAAAGGAATATCTATTTCCAGTTAACCCTACGCCTGGCTTTATTGACGGTTCAATTTACTTTTTTGCAACACACAATCCAGTTGATGTTAAAAGGATCACATTCGGAATAATCGAAAACAACGCACTTCCAGTAGAATTGGAATGTAGTTGGCAATTAGAATTCGAAAGAACCGGATTTAGAAACTATGAAAGCACAGTTAAAACAAAAATTGAGTTATAACAAGCGCATGCAGTCGGATTGCCAAAAGGCTACGCCTTTTGTCAACCGCTGATGCGAGGCGTTATAAGGCTGTTAGTTAATGAAGCAACTATTTAGAGGCTTAGTAGTAGCAACAACGTTGGCATACGTTTTATGGTTTTGCTTGCCATTTATTTCAGTGCATATTTTCGATTCTGAAACACTAGATGCACTTTCATGGGTAGGTTACGGCGCAATCGTCAATTTAGGAGACCTGGCCCCATATATTTTCCTTATAGCCTACGGGATTATTGCAATTGGACTCATTTATTTTCACCGTTGGGCTAGAACGGGATTTGCAATCTTGGCTGTTGTTACTTTTATACTAGCTCCACTATCGGGTTTGAACGTACAGACAGCAATTGACTCGACACTTTCTTACTTTTTTACCTTGGCTGATGGTGCAATTTTGGCAATTGCGTTTCTTACGAGTATAAGTGATGAATTCAATCAGCCTTATAACGAACAAGGATAGATCGTGTGAGGAACGAGCCACGATCTTATCCCGGTGTTGAACAAGCCCGTTCTCTATAATTGCAAATATCTTTTATTCGAAGCCCCGTTGGCGAGTGCCGGAGATGGCGGGTGCTTTATTACAGGCGAGCGGAATTGGTGACCGCCACAGCGGTCGAGCGAACGCGTCGATTGGCATCATTGGTAGGCTTTAGTCTCCTCTGGAAGTGAATGGCGGGTTATCCGGTCGATGGCCGACTACCCCGAAGACCAGCGCGGCCGCAGGATGGCGACGATCCGCATCGGCGCCTGGCATCGGGGGCAGCAGATCACCGGTCTCGGCCGGGGCGGGTGGCATCGCACATGGACGCGCAGTATGTACTGGACCAGGATCAGCGTTCGCTTTGCATTGCCGTGTAGAAATCCACAATCCCTGACGCGGCGAAACCCCCGGGGCAGTACATGCTGCAATACCAGCCACAGGAAGTCCTCGCCCTTCTCGGTCCGGTATCGGGTTTCTCCGGTCTTGCTGTCGAGGTATTCGAAGGTCACCCGCCCATCGCGGTTGGCGACGATACGGTTTTCGCCGATGACGCCCCGGTACAGATACCGCGACAGGTATTTCAGTGCCGGTTCTCCGCGTCCCACGGGCTTGCAGTCGACTACCCATTGCTCCGGCAGCTTGTCCGGCAGACTCAGTCCCTCGGCCCGTAGCGCCGCCAGCAAGCGCGCCCGGAACACACCCGCCAACGCCTTCTGGTTGAACAGGTATTTGCCTTTCAGCTTGCACCATTGTTTTCGGCGCCGGTTGACGCCGCCGCCCGGCACGATCACATGCACATGCGGATGATAGTCGAGCCGCCTCGAATGGGTATGCAGGATCGTCGTCAGTCCGATCTCCGCCCCCAGAAGCTTCGGGTTCACACCGAAGTCCTTGAGCGTGCTCGCGGCAAGGCTCAACATCAGCGCATAGAACAGTCTTTGATGACGCCAGGCGAGCGCGCGCAGTTCCCTCGGTAGCGTAAACGTCACCAGGAAATACTCGACCGGCAACAGCTTCGCCTGTTGGCGATCCAGCCAGCGGCTGGTTTCATGGTTTTGACACCTCGGGCAACTGCGATGCCCACAGGAGAGCGGGTAATCCCGTTGCTCGGCACAAGGGCTGCAGGCCAGGTGCATTTCACCGGCGGCCCCGGTGCGGCAACGCAGCATGGCATCGATGGCGTTGAGATGGCCCGGCAGCAGATGCTTCGCATGGTGGGCTTTCAGCGCCGGCAGGTATTGTCGAATAATCGCGGCCAGTTGCATGGCTACACCCTGTGCAGATCGACATGCAGGCGGTTGATCAGGTTATTGATGGTGGC
>JAAEPA010000360.1 GCA_024222475.1 Gammaproteobacteria bacterium
GATGCACGGCAATGTAGACGAGTGGTGTGCTGATGGTATGCGTGGATATAGTGAAAAGACCGAGATCGATCCAGTCGGACCAATGAAAGGCGGTGTTCGGCGCGTGGTGCGCGGTGGCTCCTGGAACCTCGACGCGCGTGTCGTTCGATCTGCGTTTCGCGATGCGATCGATCCCGGCGTCCGCGGCAGCTACCTTGGCTGTCGCTGTGCCCGAGTTCAAGCTGGAGCGGAGCCAGCCGATTCGCAGCAGAGCCGTAGCGCGGAGCAGCGAAGGTCTGCAGCGAATCGGTCTGGCACAGCGGTGCTGTTACAACTGCGCAGTGGTTCTGACACCGTGCATAGCCAGTGGCCGGACAAGGCCGGGTTTTCTATCAGCACCGATGTTGGACGTCTCACATTGCGTAATCACACCCGCCCGGCCTGGGCAGCTGCCATAGGCCGGGATCACTACGGGCTGTGGACAGAGCTGGAGATTGAGGCATCCGGTGGTCCTAAAATCACGCAACGCCTGCGCTGGATCCCACCAGGGCGTTTCCTGATGGGATCGACGCTAGAGGAATCCGGTCGAAGGGATGGAGAAGGCCCGCGGCATCAGGTGACCCTCAGCCGGGGGTACTGGTTGTTTGATACACCCGTAACCCAGGCCCTGTGGGAGGTGGTGTCGCGAGACAACCCGAGTAAATTCAGAAGTCCCCAACGCCCAGTGGAAAACGTCTCATGGCATCAGGCACAGGACTTTATCGAGCGGATCAACGATCGTATTACAGGTCTGAACCTGATGTTGCCTAGCGAGTCCCAGTGGGAGTACGCCTGCCGGGCGGGCACCCAGACAGCGACCTTCGCGGGGGACCTGGAAATGCTGGGAGAAAGCAATGCGCCGCTACTGGATGATATTGCCTGGTACGGTGGCAACAGCGGCGTGGACTTTGATCTGAAAGAAGGTTGGGACAGCAGTAGTTGGAAAGAGAAACAGTACGCTCATGAACGGGCCGGTACTCGGAAGGTGGCGCTGAAGGTGGCAAATGCCTGGGGCCTCTACGATATGCTAGGTAACGTCTGGGAATGGTGTCTCGATGGGCAGCGGGAATACCGAGAGAACAGTGAACTCGATCCCTTGGGGTCATTGGATGACGGTGTTCTGCGCGTGGTGCGCGGTGGCTCCTGGAACGACATCGCGCGTGACGTACGTTCTGCGTCTCGCCTTGCGCTCGTTCCCGGCATCCGCTTCAACGACCTTGGTTTTCGCTGTGCCCGAGTTCACGAAGGGGCTGGATGGCCCTGTTCCTGAACAGACTGGCATCCTGTCTATCCGTAAATGGATGGCAAAAAAGCCGTAGCCAGCGGTGTGTTAGTAGGCGATGGTGGATACCTCCCGAAAGCTCACCGTTTGGTTTCTCAATTATTGTGTTGACCCTATGAATCGCCCCCATCTCACTCACCTTTTCAAAAACAGTTGGCACCCTCTGGCCAGTGGGCAACCGCCCGAGTACGCTAGTGGCTGGGGGCAGGATAGCTTTGGGGTTTGGGTGGAATTCACGCTGAGCGGGATAGCGCAGAAGATGCGCTGGATACCCGCAGGCGAATTTCTGATGGGATCGCCGCCGGAAGAATCCGGCCGATGGGATAACGAAGGTCCACGGCATCAGGTGACCCTCAGCCGGGGTTACTGGTTGTTCGATACACCCGTGACCCAGGCCCTGTGGGAGGCGGTGATGGGGAACAATCCCAGTGAATTTAAAAGTCCCCAACGTCCGGTGGAAAACGTTTCCTGGCATGAGGCACAGGACTTTATCGAGCGGATCAACGATCGTATTACAGGTCTGAGCCTGGTGTTGCCCAGCGAGGCCCAATGGGAGTACGCCTGCCGGGCGGGCACCCCGACGGCGACCTTCGCGGGAAATCTAGAGATACTGGGAGAACGAAATGCGCCGCTACTGGATGAGATTGCCTGGTATGGGGGTAACAGTGGTGTGGGTTTTGATCTGCAAGATGGCTGGGACAGCAGTGGCTGGAAAGAGAAACAATACCCCCAGGAACGGACCGGGACCCGGGAGGTGGCGCTGAAGGTGGCTAACCCCTGGGGTCTCTACGACATGCTGGGTAATGTTTGGGAGTGGTGTCTGGACGGGCGGCGAAAATACCGCAAAGGCAATGAGATCGATCCCTTGGAATCGCTGGATGGCGGTGTTGAGCGCGTGGTGCGCGGTGGCTCCTGGAACTACCTCGCGCGTTTCGTACGATCTGCGTTTCGCCTTGCGCTCGTTCCCGGCGTCCGCTACGACGACCTTGGCTTTCGCTGTGCCCGAGTTCAGGAAAAGGGGGCAAGCGGAGCCGGCTCGCGGTCGAGGTCCGGCGAAGGATGAGCCGGCCTGACAGCGGGCAGGGGAGATTAGTGCCATCCAGCCAAGGTAATTTTTTTGCGTGAGCCCTTCAGTGGGTTGTCTATAGCGGATCATTCCTTCCAGCCCTATGACAGGTCTCTAAACGGCCAACCCGCCACACCCTCCGGTTCCTAAAATCTGCGCACGATGTTTATATTACCCACCCGTAAAACCAATGGTCGACCCTGTTTGCGGTCTTGAGAGGAAAATTGCTCTTGCCACATCAGTGGAGGGATAAACTGGTGAAAGGCTAAACTAAGGACGATTTTATGATGCTCTGGAAGCGATTTTTTCGCCATTGGCGGGGGCCTCGGTTGCGGGTGCGCAGCGAGATGCAACGGAATCTCGCAAAAGCATTGCTCTGGCTTGCCGCCATCGTATTTTTGCACGTGGTCGCAATGGTTCAATTGGAGGGGTTGGCGACTGACGATGCTCTGTGGCTGACGCTGACTACCGCGACCACGGTGGGCTATGGTGATATCTCACCGAGCACCCCGGTGGGGCGTCTGGTTACAGTCGTTCTTCTTTACGGTGGTGGAATATTCATTCTAGGGAAATTTGCGGGGGACTATTTCGAGTTCCGCAGACATCAGTACGATTTGAAAATTAAGGGTGAATGGAGGTGGAAGATGCGCGAACATATACTTATTTTAAATGCACCGATCAATCACAGTAAGCAGTATTTCGAACGGCTGGTAAGTCGTTTTCGAGTTACCGAGCAGTATTGCGACCATCCGATTCAGATTCTCACTACAGAATTTACTTCCGGCCTTCCTCAATCGCTGCGTGACATGAACGTAGTGCACTATCACGGTCGGCCGGCAGATCCACAGGCGCTCGAGGCGGTCAGTGCGCAAGCGGCGGATATCATTGTAGTACTGGCCACTCATGAGGGGAATGCCACCTCCGATGGGGTCGCTTTTGATATTCTGCATCGTCTTGGCGAATTGGGCACTCAGGGCAAGATCCTCGCGGAATGTGTCGATGACCGAAATCGGCAACGTTTACTCACTGCTGGGGCGGATGCCGTGATGCGCCCTATCCGGGCCTATCCAGCGATGATTATACGTGCCTTCATTGCTCCTGGTGCCGAGCAGATCATTGAGAATCTCTTTAATGATGAGGGTGACGAATACAAGCGATATGATATAAAGCTGCGCCTGCGTTGGGATCAGATTGTGTCAAAACTGGTGATTTCCGATATCGGTATCCCTGTTGCCTATATCTCTGCCCGGGATCAGCGGGTGGTCAGTAACCCTCGCCCGGCAACCGAAATCAATGCGCAAGGATTGCTGATCATGGTAAGAGAGGGGAATCGGGTAACTACTGACAGGATTCGGGAGGCGTTGGCAGTACTCAGACATGATAGCTGCCATCGATAAAGTAACCATAAACCCAGTGTGGTATGATAATGGGTCGATTACCAGCTGGGGGCGGGCGATTGTGATGGAAACTTAATAAATTTTTTGTTGAATGAAGCCGCTAAAACCCATTAGAATAAGCCATAAGTAGAAAAAACGAATACTAAGGGAATAAAATAATAACGATTTAGCATGGTTGAAGGATGAGTCTTAATAGCGCGCTGCATACGTTCTCACAGCAAATCAGGCAACATCCTCTACGCGTGATCTGCGGCGTTATCTAGGTTTCATTTAATAAAAGATTTTGCCCAGAACTCTTGGCTGGTAGCATCCCTCAGTAAAATAATATCAATAGTGCTATCTAGGTTTTTGAGTTTTGTCCTCGGTAGTCAAGAGGGGCCATGTGGAGCATGAACAACAACGAAATTTAACCGCCGACGTATTAACCCTACCAATAATAGAAGGAAGCCTACTGAAGATGAGCTCACTCATTGCCCAATCATTTCTAAATGATCCACTAGTTATTTCTGCGAAACAATCCCTCCTGGCCGCCTTAAAACAACATCAGCAGTCAATCGATGGCATTAGACCTCCGGATCAGGAGCGAGCCCAGAGCTACGAGGAAACTATCGCGGCATTCAATCAAGTGAGAGGTGGAAATCTGTATTTTCCTTATCTGGGTTCAGGGATAGGGCGGGGCTCCTTGGTTGAGCTCGAAGACGGCAGCGTTAAATACGATTTCATCAATGGTATTGGAGTGCACCATTTCGGACATTCTCATCCGCAGTTGATCGAGGCGGCAATAGAAGCAGCGCTCGGTGACACGATCATGCAAGGTAATCTGCAGCAAAATAAAGCCAGTTATACCTTTTCCAGGAGACTGGTCGATGCCGCAAATGCCAATGGTGCGCGGTTCGACCACTGTTTTCTCACCAGCACCGGTGTTATGGCGGGAGAAAATGCACTCAAGATTGCCATGCAAAAAAAGCATCCTGCTAATCGAGTGATCGCTTTTGAGCGCTGTTTTGCCGGGCGTACCATGACCTTTTCCCAGATTACCGATAAGCCCGGTTTTCGCGCAGGACTACCCGTGAACTTGACAGTGGACTATGTGCCTTTCTACGACGAACAGCGGCCTGAAGAAAGTACCCGCGCTTCGATCAAGGCATTGAAAAGTCATTTGCAACGTTATCCGGGTCAACACGCCGCCATGGTGTTTGAGTTGATCCAGGGGGAAGGGGGTTTTTACACCGCCCCGCCGGAATTTCACCGCGCATTGATGGAAACATGTCAGGAAAACAATGTCGCCGTATTGGTGGATGAAGTGCAAACCTTCTCCCGCACTACGGAATTGTTCGCTTTCCAATATCTGGGTCTCGACGATATGGTAGATCTCGTTTGGCTCGGCAAGGCGAGCCAAGTGTGTGCAACCCTGTTCCGTAAGGACTATGCTCCAAAGCCTGGTTTGTTGAGTCAAACCTTTACCGCAAGTTCTACCGCCATCGCAGCGGGGAGTGTGATCCTTGATGAATTACTTACCGGAGGTTACTTCGGCACGGATGGAAAGATTGCCGCCTTCCATGAGCATTTCAAGAACCATTTAGAGGCCATCGACGAACGCAATCCCGGCCTCATTGCCGGTCCTTGGGGCTTAGGAGCGATGGTGGCCTTCACGCCTTTCCAAGGTGATGCAGCAAAGGCAGGTGCCTTGACCAAGGCGTTGTATAACAATGGTGTAATGGGTTTCGTGGCCGGAGGCCAGCCTACACGACTGCGGTTCTTGCTGCCGGTGGGCGGCGTTGAGTTAAAGGACATCGATGAGGTGGCAAAGATCATCGAGCAGACCTTGGTTTCTATGGCGGATTAAAAAGTCTTTAAAAAATAGATATTATTTATATCAATAAACGAAGGATGTAGAAATGACAGCAAATAATTCTGAATCAAAACGCTATCGCGTCGCTATGGCAGGAGGGACCGGTTATGGTGGTGCCGAACTGATCCGCCTGCTCATGAACCATCCGCAGGTTGATCTGGCCCGGGTGACCAGTATTGACCGGGTGGGTGAGCCCTTGGAAGCGGTGCACCTCAATTTATATAACACCGGTATGGTATTCGAGGAAATGCCGGTGGTCGATGCAGCCAAGGGTATGGATGTCTTATTTCTCGGCTTGCCGCATAAAGTCAGCTCCACACTGGCCCCCCAACTGGATCAAACTGATGCTCGAGTCATCGATTTGTCAGGCGATTTTCGGCTTACCGACAAAGATCTTTATGCCGAGTACTATGGGCAGGAACACCCGTATCCAGAGCAACTCGAAGGTGGGCGCTGGGTTTTTGGGCTGCCGGAATTTAATCGTGAACTCATCAGTGGGGCGACTCGCATCGCCTCGCCGGGCTGTTTTGCCACAACCCTATTATTAGGTCTATTGCCTTTGGCGCACAGCGGTTTACTGAAAGGGGCGGTGCAGTCGATCGCCGCCACAGGCTCTTCAGGCAGCGGAGCCTATGCCAGCGCGGGGACCCACCACCCGGTACGTGTCAATAACATGAAGATCTATAAGCCACTGAATCATCAGCACAAGCCTGAAATCGAAGAGGTGCTGGTGGCCGCGGGAGAGCGCAGTGGTAAGGCCCAAGCTTTTGATTTGAATTTTGTGCCGGTGTCGGCGCCTTTGGCACGGGGAATTTTAGCCACCAGCTTTATATCACTGCCGGAAAATACCGATCCTGATCAGGTCGAGGCGATGTTTCGTGACTATTACGAAGATGCCGCCTTCGTGCGGGTGCTGGGTTCCGGCCCGCGCCACGCTGAAGTCATTGCGATCAAGGGCAGTATGTGGGTTGATTTGTCCTGGGTCTTGGGTCCGGCCCAAAATGGCATGCGCCAACTGGTGGTTGCGACCGCGCTGGATAATCTAGTCAAGGGCGGTGCCGGTCAGGCGGTACAGTCGATGAACATCTCGCTTGGCTTGCCTGAAGGCATGGGCATCGACGCCCCGGCGTTATGGCCATAATGGGAACCGGCTCGGGTCCCACGGCGGTACTCAAGTTTGGTGGCGATGTGGTTGCCGAACGAGACAAACTTGCCGCTGTGGTCAGCGAAGTAGCTGCGCTTACCAAGGCCGGTTGGCGTTTTCTACTCTGTCATGGCGGCGGGCCTCAGGCGAATGATTTGTTGCGTCGGCTAGGTATCAAGCCGGTCAAGGCCGGTGGGCGCCGAATTACCGATGCACCAACCTTGCAGGTCACCAAGCAGGTGCTGGCGGGTGAGGTGAGTGTGGATGTCGTTGCCGCGGCTAGCGGTGCCGGGTTACGCGCAGTGGGTATATCCGGGGCCAGTGCCGGTACGGTCACGGCACGCCGCCGTCCGCCGATGGTGTTCAGTGGTGCGGGACCGGATCCCATAGATTTTGGTTTTGTCGGTGAGATTATCGAGATTCGCACTGAGCTGATAAAACATTTGTGGGAAGGGGGTTATACCCCCGTGCTCAATACACTGGGTATCACTTCACCTGCCGAGGCCGAGCAGGGGATCTGCCAGGTTTTCAATATCAATGCCGATACGGTCGCCAGTGCCGTTGCTGCCGGGTTAAAGGCAGACCACCTGTTTCTAATGACCAACGTGCCTGGCGTCTTGAAGGATAAGGATGATATCAGCACCCGTATACCGGCGCTGAACACGGCCCAGACACGAGCAGCAATAGAGGATGGGACTATCGTCGGTGGCATGATTCCAAAGGTGGAAGAAGCGCTAAAAAATCTGGAATTGGGCGTTGGAGCGATACATATTTTGGGTGCTCAAGAGGGCGCGTTGCAAGGAGAAGCAGAACACCCCGGTGCCCAAGGGACTGTGCTTACGGCATAACGAAAAAGAGGAGTAACTATTCAGCTTACCCATGATTTGTCCTATTACGGCGTCAAAAATGCTCATTTACCCCTGTAAACTGCGCGTTTTTTCCTTGTGCTAGAACAAATCATGAACAATCTGAACAGTTACATACTCAATTTTCCAAGTTTGCTGGATAGTTACAAAGAGGAGGATATAAGCTTATGGGGAGATCCCTGAATTCACTGGAGCAATCCCTGTGCGAGGCGGTAGATGCGCAGTTTGATGAAGAACATCTACCCTGGTTCCGTCGCCTGGTGAATCAGCCCAGTCACACCGGTGCCCGTGAAGATGTGGAGGCCGCGGCGTCTATTGTCGATGCCCAGATGCAAAGTATCGGTATGTGCCGCACCCTGGTTGAGGATCCCGATGGGGACTTCGCGGATCATCGTGTTTTTAGCAGTCCCGCCATCGATGATGGCGAGCGGGGATTTGCCCTGGTGGGTCATGTGGATACGGTGTTTCCGCGTAGCACCGGATTCCTCGAATTTCGACGTGATCCGCCGGATTCGGAATCCGGTGGTGACGTGGTGCGCGGTCCCGGGGTGCTGGATATGAAATCCGGGCTTAGTGTCATCGTGTTTGCGCTTACCACAGTGCAGCGTGTTGCCCCGGAGATCTTCGAACGGTTAAAGCTGCGCTTTTTCATGAATACCGATGAAGAAGTGGGTTCACCCACCAGCAACGCAATGTTCAAGGAAATGGCGCCGAAGATTAGTCAAGCCATGGTGTTCGAATGTGGTCGGGACGAAGATCGCATTATTACTTCCCGCCGTGGATCGGCAACCTTTACGCTGCACGTTACCGGCCGGGCGTCTCATGCCGGGAATGATCATGCATCGGGTCTCAATGCGATTCATGTGTTGGCTTTATTGATCCCCCGCGTTGAGGCGTTGACCGACTATGCTTCCGGCACCTCGCTCAATGTAGGTTTGATCGAGGGAGGGAGCGCCAAGAATACCGTGCCGGAAAGCGCGTCCTGTGTCATTGATGCTCGATTCGGTACCATGGCGAGTGCGGATAAGGTCGTTGCCGCATTAAATGAGATTGCCGAACAGCCATTTGAAAGAATGGATAATGTGCCGGATCATCTGCGAAAGGCCACGGTCAAGCTAGAAGGGCGGGTAAGCCGTCCACCTATGGAAGCTTCCGCTGAGAATCAAGGGTTGCGCGAGGTTTACGAGGACTATGCCGGCGCCGTTGGGCTCAAAGTGGGTGAGGCACCGCTTCAAGGGGGTGGTTCAGATGCTAATCTGCTGGCAGGATTCGGTGTGTCCGCCGTAGATGGATTGGGCCCCTATGGTAAGTTTTTCCACAGCCCTAAGGAATGGAGCAGTTTGAGCAGTCTGCGCAAGCGTACCAAAGCCTTGGCCTGTTTCCTGGTGGAGGGCATTGATCGGCTGCAGTAGCGGGTGTTGGGTTCAGTAAATCCCTCGCCTGAAGGCGAGGGGTGATAGTACCTTAGAGCTTGGCATCAAATCAAGGGGGATTGACTCATTCCCTTGAAATCCGGGATGGCCCAGTGCTCGTAGCTGATGCCCTTTGTGTTCGACGGGATCGTCCCACCCGGGCTTGGGGGAGTCCAATGTTCATCAGCAAACCGGAATACATACCAAAGGTCCTCGATTCCTTCATAATTCGCTGTTACGCCGCTTGCCGTGAAGGTCGCTCCTGCTCGATAGTCCGTATCCGGGGATCTCATAGTAATCCTCTCTCCATGCGCTGGATTCGGATCAAATCGGCCGTCTGCGTTCCGGTCCACCCATACTTCGGCGATTCGGGGAGGATCATTATCCAAGTCTTTGTATATGACCTTGAATTCGGCGCTTCCGTCGTCGGCTCTCTTGGCGCCTCTTTCATAGCCCGTAGTAGAGGTCAATTCAGGGCGTGTCGTGTCCTTGAAGTGTGGTAGCTGCTGGTAATGAATTTCATCGCCGTCATCGAGCATTGTCGGTTCATTCTTCCAGGTCTCAATGTTTTCCAAGTAAGTTCGCAATTGCAGCCACCACAAGGCAATATCGCTTGAAGCCATGTAGCCGTATGGAACGCTGGTGTGAATGCCTGTCAATATCTGGCTACGCATCAAATAGTAGTAATTGTCAAATGGCTTGATGACCGGTGTTCGCTTGATAAGCTCTGATCGAGGCGGATATTCGTCCACTGGTTCGATCGGTAGATAGTCGCGGCTCTTGTCTCTATTCTTCGTTGGGGTTGTCAAACCCATGCGAACGAGCGGTGTTCGATAATCTCGGATGCGTTTGCGTTTAGGTTTCAGGAGTTCACGGGGATCTGCGGGGAAGCCGAAATAGTTAAATTCGCCTATCAGTAGGTCGAATCCCCTCTCTTGGGGATGTTCGGCGCCATTCATAATGCCAAAGAGTTGCGAACGCGGCATTGTTGGATATTGTCGCTTCCCTTCTTTGCGAAATTCCTCGACCCACCAGCGAATAAATGTGCCATCATCCCAGAATTCTGGAGATATGTGAATTTCAAATGCAATATCGAAAATAACATTCTGATAGGGCCATAGGTGCCTTACCGCCTGCTGGATGATTCTTTTATGGAATTCGATTCGCGTAACGCCTACGCCCGGTATGACCTCGCTCATGATCGGATCGTCGATAGGCCGAATGAAGGTCTGCGGAGCCCGCCAACCATATTTCCGGTCATCTATATTCCATGCGCCATCGAAGAAGAAGCCATGCACTACCATGTCATGGTTCTTGGAGTTTTTTACACATTTTTCGACAATGGCCCAGTTATCATCGTCATTTATCCGATCCCATAGTTTCTGGTAATCGGAATAGCGATACTTAAGCAATGTTATCGTATGCAGATTCGCCCATTCCGAAACGCTCTCGATCATGGTCGCATTCGGCCTTCGGCTCCATCCCGCCGGATGACAGGCGCTGAACAGAACACAGGGAAGACCCTTGTATTGAAAATAGCGGCTGTTCTCAGGCAACGGCATGAGCCCTTGGTAGCCACGAGCCGAGCAGAGTGCGGAAAAGGCCATGAAACCACCAATCACCCCATGTAATAAGATTCGGATCACGGACCAGTGGCGAAGTTCAGTACGTCTTGTCATCATGGTCTGCCGCCCTATCGATACTGTATGGTGTCACAGCCATTCCACGATTATGCTGAGCAGAATTAATCCAGTGATTGGATAGCGTCGTCGTATTCAAAGCCACCACCTTACAGAAGGCACACCTTCAGAGGGGAATCGATCAAGGAATGCGCCTCATTGAGCCTTGCGCAAGATGATCTAGGAAAAGATACTATGAAGGGCGATTCGATTACTCAAAACGCCCTTAACATGATAGACAGTGCGGGTTAATGCTTGTAGGCTTTGAGATTCCCTTTCATACTATGAGATCCGATAAATAAGTGCCGCATTGCACCTATTAATCTAGTTAATAATTTTATGGTAATCGAGGTGTCTATCACTAACCCTTTTGCGAGCCCTATCCATATTGATGGGCGCTTTAAACGCCGTTTAAGCAGTTCTCTGCAAAGATCTCTAGAATAACCCAACTCTGCTAATATAGCATAAATCTCGGGGGTATCTGCGACCGTAAACTGCACATGTAGTTTATGATCTTTCAAATAAAAGCTACTACCCCCTTCAAACTCTAAGTAAGTATCTTTTGTAACCAAGACACGACCTTTCATCGCACAATAGCCCGTCACATATAACTGGTACATCAAACTTCTTACACCCGACGGCCATTCATCTATGGCTTGCTGCGCATTCTTAGTTCGGTAAACAAGGGCCGAAGTAAACACCAAAGCTCCCGTACCTCCACCCTTAGTGATGTATTTCTCAAACATGGCCTTGCCATTGGCATTTTCGTCATCGTTTTTTAGTCGAAATCGCCGCTTAGATCTCAACACTCCAGCCCCGGTACGACTGGCGTAGTTTAGAACAAGTAGGGCCAGATCGGGACGTTCATCAATATACTGTAAAATCCTGTCCAGCGATTGCGTTAACATGCGGTCATCATCGCTTAAAACCCAGATGAACCGGTTACTGGTTGATTTAATACAGTATGCGATGTTCCTTATGGCCCCTAGATTTACAGGCTGCCTATGTGCTTTTAACACGGGGATGGCAGTGCCCCATTTTTTTATTACGTTTGGCGTGTGGTCCGACGAACAATTATCTGATACAAGGACGTCGCACTCCGATTCATATCCTTTAGTCGAATTGGAAGCCCATTCGAGCTGTTTGTCCAGCAAGTCTGCTCGATTGTAAGTAGGTATGGCTATCGTTAATTTTTTACTCATGATGTGCCCCCATCGACTAGCGTGATGTCGTTTTAACCGTCTCCTTCACACATTGCTCATGCCAGCTTTTCAAGTGACAAGTACAGGCGCCTCAAGCTCCAAGGCGTTTAGTAGAAATACTGAGGCACATAGGGTATTTTCGTTCATAAAAACAATCTAAATTGATGCAGCCAACTTACCCTCGACATAAGGAATGCGAGCGAAATAGAAAAAGCGCAAATGATTTTAAGCTGATATAAGCTGAATTAATGGATTTTGCCACTTTCGAATTCTCTTCTTTAACAATATTATTATTATAGTAATTAATCCGTACTATTGGTGTTGTTTCTTAGATTTATTCTGAATCCTGCGCCACTTATTTTTTACATTGACCACTCCGGTGGAATAGACCTGAGAGATAGGAGCCTGCAAGAAACGAAAATTGGCGTTGATATAGCAGTGTTCATAGTCCTCGCTAATGGGAGCAGATCAATCTGCTTTACACGTCAAGATTAGAAGCAAGCCGCAAAAAGAAGTGCTGTCTGGAGAATATGATTTTCCTCTTAATCCTCGCTGCCCGTCGCAATCTCGGGAAAATCTGCCTTGAACTTCAACCATGCGGATTCCGCGGGATAGGCAGCTTCCACCTCTCTATTCATGACTGCAAGGAAGTGGAAACCGTATTCATTGATGGGTTCTATCCAGCCTTTACTGAGTGCGC
>JAAEPA010000361.1 GCA_024222475.1 Gammaproteobacteria bacterium
GGGGTTCGACTCCCTCAGCACCCACCATGAGTCGAAGGAGTGGTAGTTCAGTTGGTTAGAATACCGGCCTGTCACGCCGGGGGTCGCGGGTTCGAGTCCCGTCCACTCCGCCACTATTCCGTAAAAAAATGGGTTACGGGTCAGGTAACTCAGGTCTAAAAAAAGATTCGAACACTTTATTGACGAGCGACTGTAAAGAGTCGCTCCGTTTTCCTACTGGCTTCCGGAATCCACTTGGCGTAAGTGCGCCGTATCAACCCCAGTCCTATGCCCCATCTGATGGGCAACCCACATCCCGTTCCTCAACATGTTTTTAGTCAGCTCTTGTCTGGGACTCCCCCAAATTGGGAGGTAGGGTGGTTGTTTATGAATTATACGGGTTAGTTCACTGGGCTTTTCCCCAAGGCGCCGGATTGCTCGCGTACTAACCGGGGTACCAGGTAACCCGGCAGCGAGTCATTTAGGGTTTCGACCAGGGCGCAAGCGCGCTTGGCGTTCACGTCGAAATGAGCGCTACCCTGTACCCTATCCAATAGGTGTAGATAGTAGGGCAACACCCCGATCTCGAACAGGGCATTGCTAAGATTGCTCAATGTCTTTGCATTGTCATTGATGCCTCGAAGCAGCACGGTCTGGTTTAGCAGCATGGCGCCGGTGGATGCGAGTTTGCTCAATGCGCGGGCTACCGAGTCATCGAGTTCATTGGCATGATTGGAATGGATGACGATAACCTTATGTAAGCGAAGATCATTCAACCAACCTAGAAGTGATTTTCCGATTCGATCAGGTAGCACGATGGGTAGCCGGGTATGAATACGTATGCAACGGACATGGGCGATGTTTTCTAAGGCGGCGCCAAGCTGGGCAAGCCGCCGATCGCTAAGGACCAAGGGATCTCCCCCGCTTAGTATTATCTCGTGGATGCTGGGGTCCGAAGCGATATAATCCAGGGCCTGGGACCAATCGTTCCTTAGCGGATTGGCTTCGGCATAAGGGAAATGCCGGCGGAAACAATATCGGCAGTGAATCGCGCAGGCCCCGGTGGTCAATAGTAGTATCCTACCCTGATATTTATGTAATAACCCTGGCTGGGGCATCGCATTCAGATCACCTACGGGATCGAGGGTGTATCCTGGTGTTTGTTCGGTTTCTATCCCAAGTGGCAGGACTTGTCTGAGCAGTGGGTCATCGGCATCGCCCTTTTTCATGCGGGCAACAAAGCTATGAGGAACGCGTAAAGGGAACTTTCGTGCTGCCAGTTCAGCGGCGGGCAGAAGACAGCGGTCGAGTCCTAGAAGATCAAGGAGTTCTTCGATATCAGAAATCGCTTGCTTGAGTTGCTGCTGCCAATCTGGAATGTGTTGAACGGTGGCGCTTCGGGCTATCATAAAATACTATGTCGGTTTTTGTTTTTATCTATTGTCCCCTATTTGATTCCGGCGGGTAAGGACCGTCTCACGAAGATATACTTTTTGTCACGCAATCCATTTCCGGGGGAGGGGGTAGATTATATCTATTAGTGGAGAATATATGGCTAGTTACAGTACCAATGAGTTTAGGGGGGGTGTCAAGGTGATGCTCGATAGGGATCCGCACGCCATCATCGAGAATGAATTTGTCAAACCCGGCAAGGGACAGGCCTTCAGTCGTGTGAAGCTGCGTAACCTGAAAACCGGTCGCGTCATCGATCGTACCTTCAAATCCGGAGATTCTCTGGAGGCTGCGGATGTAGTGGATACTAACATGCAGTATTTATATACTGACGGTGATTTCTGGCATTTCATGGTCCCGGACACCTTTGAGCAATATGCCGCCGGAAAGGCTGCCGTGGGGGATGCTGCTCAATGGTTGAAGGGGCAAGAACTCTGTGAGATCACCCTGTATAATGACGTACCCCTATTAGTTGCGCCTCCTAATTTCGTCGAATTAAAGATCGTACGGACCGATCCTGGGGTGCGTGGTGATACCGCCTCTGGAGGTACCAAACCCGCTACCTTGGAGACCGGTGCGGTGGTCAAGGTTCCATTGTTTATCGAGCAGGGTGAGGTGCTCAAGATCGATACTCGCACTGGGGCCTATGTATCGCGGGTAAAATAATGATGTGCCCACCCTGGCGCCCTACCGCCACTGCGGAAAGTATCAAGGTCCGTGCTCGAATGCTCGAGGATATTCGGGCCTTTCTCACTCAACGCAATCTGTTGGAGGTGGATACCCCAGCGCTATCGCAATGGGCCAGCACCGACCCGAATACCCATAGTTTCGCCCTCGATACGGGACAGGATAGGCGATTTTTACACACCTCACCAGAATATCCCATGAAGCGCCTGTTAGCGGCGGGTGTTGGAGACATCTTCGAAATCAGCAAGGTGTTCAGGGTAGGCGAAATGGGGCGTTATCATAACCCTGAATTCAGTTTGTTGGAGTGGTACAGGGTTGGCTGGGACCACTGGCAGCTGATAGCTGAGATAGACGAGCTGCTGCATGAGGTCCTCGGTGGATATACCTCGCTTGAGACTTCACAGCGGATTAGTTACCGGGAGGCCTTTCGGCAAACCGCAGGTCTGGATCCCTTTGATTGTACGGACGGACTGCTCAGTCGCAGGGCAGCCGATTTCGGAATAGATATTCAATCAGCACTGGAGCGCGATGAATGGCTGGATCTGCTGATGTCGCAGATAGTGGCGAGCGAATTCCCTAAAGATCGTTTAACCTATCTCTACGACTATCCCGCCAGCCAGTCGGCACTGGCGAAAATCCGCCTCGATAATCCTCCAGTGGCCGAACGCTTCGAAGTATTTTGGGGTCCCCTGGAACTGGCTAACGGTTACCACGAACTCACCCAAGCCGATCAGCAGCGCAAGCGCTTCATGGCGGAGTGCCGGCACCGTAACCAGCAAGGACTCGCGGACACTCCCATCGACACCCTGCTGCTTGATGCCCTGGAACACGGCATGCCCGATTGTGCCGGGGTAGCCTTGGGTTTGGACCGATTACTGATGATGGCAACAGGTGCCAAACACATCCAAGAGGTGATCGCTTTTCCGTGGGCGAGGGCTTGAGTTGCAGGGTCGGTGCCATTAAAAGCGGATATACATCGAGCTACCGTAACTGCGTACTCTCACATTGTAGAATTGGCCCCAGGGGGAGTAACCATCATAGACCTCCAGCTGCAAGCCAAAGCGTCGAGTATTGGATCGTGATTTACCAAATTCAATGCCTAATAGTGCGCTAAGGTTTGTCGCCCAATCATTTTCTTGGGTAAATTCCGTATTGAAAGCTGCCTTCAGATAGGCGCCACGCCATAATGGTCTGAAGCCTCGATATTCACTGCCTATTTGAGCCGTAGCCTTTCCGATATCGGTGGGTTTGGAATGCAGGATATAACTGCCACCCGCATAGGTACGCCAAGGACCCCAGTTTCTGGATCCAGTAAAATCCAAGGCTTCATAACTATAGTTGATACGTTTTAAGTCTTTGTTCTGTAATAGAAACTCATCACCAAGATGAGAGCTTTGGTGATAAAGCCTGGTGCGATAAGCGACCTCGCTATTTCCGTACGATGTCGTTAATCCTACTAAGAAATCAGAATTGATAAGATCAGAAGACTTTTGGTTTAGCTTAAACAAGGAAACCAATCCGGTAGTGACCCCGATTTCCCAGCTGTTTTGAGTCTCTCTGTCCCGCCATCGGATTAATCCGAAATTCTCACCCAGGCCTACCAGCGCTGCATTGAAACTATCCAGAGGTCCCTGGGCCTGGAGGTGTTGATAACCGCCGAAGAACTGAGGTTCTCGAGGAGCCGCCAGCAAGGATTTGAAGTTCTCACCCACATAGAAGTAGGTCTTTTCCCAAGAGCTATGGGCGGATGGGATCATCATCACAGAAAAGATTGTAATCCACGTGATAAAAACGACATTCCGTGGAATCTGCACATTACGGATCGATGTAATCAGGGAATGTTCTGAAATTCTGTATTGCATTGTGACTCCTTGTCCAGCCTTTCATGCTTGATCTTTATGCATGAAGCATCCATTTCAGAAAAGGGGGAACAACATCAGGCAGTACGCCTTAACAGCTTTGTCTTAAGACTCTGTAAATGCTGTAATCCCGATACAGAGATAATATACCCGATATACGGCACCAATTTCCGTGGCGTAGCGCACGAAATTATTGTAAAGGGGAGGGGTGAATTTGCTGATTGTAAAGAGCGCTTAACTCGTGTTGACACTAAAATTGGTCGATAAACTCGATGAGTTGTAATCGGGCAATTACATAGAAAAATTGTAAGACAAGTGTCTTGAAGTGGATGGGGAAACGTTGGTTGCCATAGCGATACTATGGCCCTGTGTTCAGGGGTGGGAAATTAGGTTACGTTCTCGGGAGGGAGTTTCAATAAGGATTGAAACAAGGGGGTTATTTAGGAATGGCTCAGTCTTGCTGATGGTATTGCATGTTGTACAAGCATATCATCAGCTTTGCGCTCTGGCCAGATTACGCCTAAGGTGTTGTCCACCTTAGGCAGGCGTTTATAGAAATTGCCATTGATCTGATTATGAGCAACGAGGTAAGCACGAAATCTAAGGTATAGATTTCTATCCGGGGGCTCTGGATGGTTCCAAAAACGCGCTAAGGGCTGCTGACTGGTAAGCCCCTGAAGATCATAAACAGCTTTACCTAACACCTTGACGGGAGTGCCATGATGGATAGAGGAAAGTGCAGCGGTGGAGTTTATCACCACTGTACCCCGTGCATGCATAAGCAAGGCCGGTAATGGCAGATCGTGCACATAGATGACGCGATCCACAATGCCGGTGGATACCGACCTTCGGTGGATGAGATTTGTATAGTTGCGATAACCTCGATCCAGGGGATGATGCTTGAATACAAGATAGTCTCCCGCTGGGGCGTGGGCGGCGAATGAATTTACTAACTGAACAATGAACTGCTCCACGTTCTTGTAGGGAGAGTGACAGCGAATCTGCATATCACAATGTACCTGCAACGGTACCAGGAAGTATCTGTCCGCGAGTGCATTTTTCAATTTCAGCCCCATCGCGCGTTCGGTGAGATTGAACCATGATTTTGCCGCTAACGAAAAAATCCAGTTACTCCCTTCGCTGAAGATACTCAAAGGTCGATGGTGTACATAATCTGGATAGCGTCCCGATAATCGACTGGCCAGGTAATAAAGTTGTGCATAGATCGCCATCCAACTGAAGGAGTGACCGACCGGGATGGGGGTGTTCGATAGAGGCTGCGAGACAGCAGGATAATCAACGGGATCTTGCGGCAGTCTAGAGTAGCCGTTCACCCCTTCTTCTTCTAACGTGATGTGGTCTGGACGAAGATAACCCTCTTCGAACACAAAGACCTGCACACCCAAGCGCTTGGCGATGTCTCGCGCGACAGCATGATATGTCCGACAGTCCCCAAACAGATAGATGTAATCGATAGCCAATTCGATGAGTAGCTGTTCCAGAAAACCAGGCCACTGTTGTAGATCGTATACAAAATGTATCGTGCCATGACGGCGATAAAAAAAGTCATCACCACCGTTGAAATTAACCTTGTGGACGCGCAGTTTCTGGCGTTCCAGATCCTGTGCCAAGCGACGAAAAAAAGGGCCCATTGGCCCCTGCAGCAATAGCACATTACCACGCATGGGCCAGTCCTTTGATCAATAACATCAGTTTCTTCAATTGCCTTTCTACGAAGTTTAATTGTAGGCGCTCAAGTCCGGTAGCTAACTCGGCTGCTTGCCTTTCTAGTACCAGGTTGTCGATCGCACCCTCACAATCGGTCCAGCAATCTGACTTCCAATTATAGTAACGAGGATAAAGCAACAAGGCTGCAGCGACCAACTCATCGAGAGTCAAACGGCGTATGCGGCGAGAGATGGGCTTCAGGTCCTGGGTCAGGCCCCAGCCAGCGTAGAATGGCTTTCCATAGACCACAACCGTCAATCTGCGTAACAGCGCTTCGAAGCCGACGAGCGAAGTCATAGTATGTACTTCATCGACGATATCCAGGCAGGCTGCAATGCTCACAGACTCCACCACTTGATCACATAACGCCTTAGCTATGGTGGTGTCTACCCAGCCCTTGCGGTTGCCGCTGACAACATCGGGGTGTGGTTTGTAGAGGATATAGGCTTTCGGGTTACTGCTGCGCACTGCCTTTAGCAGTGCAAAATTGGTGCGGATCTCATCACAACCCAGCCTGATCGAGGCGTCATCCTCGACCTGGCCCGGCACCAGGATCAATGTCCTACCCACGGCGGTATCGGTATCGATCGCAATATGGGGTTCTGTATTGTACTTGCTCAGTCTTGCTCGAACGATCTTTTTCCGTACCCGTGCAGCTCTTTCCAACAGCTCAGGAGAAAACTGCATTGTATTTAGCAACTGTTCCAATGCACTTGGATGTGCTGGATCAAAATAGATCCCGTCTGCATCGAGTACCAAGGACGAAGGCCGAACCAGATCCGATCCCAATCCCACTGAGCGTAGAAAACCATCCTCCATCCGCCACGGGGGTTTACCTGATAATTTGACGAGTTCTTCCAGTCCAGGGGGCTCCCGCACGCCCCAAATGATGATCTGTGCCCCCTTGCTTATTCCGGCTCGTTTTGCCTTGCTTACAGTCTTGACGAACACCACTCGATTGCGGCTGGACTTGAGGTAGGGCAGGACGTTATAACGCTTCCAATGGCGGATACCGAAACAGAATAGATCGCCACGATTGAGTCTATCGTAATGCAGCTCGCGGATCAGAAACCGCAGTGTCTCCAGGATGTCACATCGCTTGCCCGTCAACGGATTCACATAGCGGCTGTACATGATATATGCTGCCGCGAAAACCTCCAAAATAGTACACCGGCGTTGGCGGCGAGGACAATGCATCCGATCATCGGTCAGCCCCCATCCTGCATAGAAAGGCATACCGAAACAAACCACCTGTTTACCCAGCATCAATGCTTCAAACCCCATCAACGAGGTGGCTACATAGACCTTGTCCATGTGCTTCAGGATGGATAGCGAATTCAGATCAGTATCGATATACCGGATCAATGGATCGGTCTTGTAGGCATCAAACAGTCCAGAACGAAATCCTGCAATTTTCTCCGGGTGCAATTTGACATAGATCTGCGACCCAGGATTCTCTGCCTTGACCTGGGCCACAACCTTCGTCAGATCGAAACCGTCAGGAAGACCAAAGATCAGCGACAAATCTTTGGCCACCTGATCTACGATCAGTACATTGTTTTTTCTGGTATTAAAAAGAGATTTTGGCGCATCAGGTGCGCCGTTATACTTTGTTATTTGATGATGAACGATCAGTCCTCTAGCCTGCTCGGCTGTTTCCATTAATTCAGGAGTAAAGATGGCATCGTCACCGTTCAAGAGTTCTTCAAGGGCAGAAGGGCTTCGGGAGTCATAATAAATCCCCTTGGGATCAACCACTAACGATACGCTGGGATACCCTTGTTTACCTAACCCTATGGATCGAATAAAGCCGTCTTCCAGGGCATAGTAAGGCAGTTCATTTTTTAGGGCATATCTGCGCGCCCGGTGCGTATTTGACTTTTTTCCCCAACCCAATACCGCCTCTGGAGAGCCTTCTTGCCACCACTTTGGAGGCGGTGTTACTCTATCTAGGTTCAGAAATTCATGTAGATACGGAAGCTTGGCGATGCCTCTGGAAAAGCTGACAGCCCACTTTAGTCTGCTTATATTTTGCATCGCCAGAACGCAACCTCAATATGCATTGATAATGCTTTTGATCAACATCGGAGGAGGGCTTATGTTGTGAATCGGTCGCGAAGACGCATGCATACTTTACAATGCTGATGCAACAGCTAGGAACCTACTTGGATTGTAGAGAGGCACATCCAGAACAACCACAGGCTTATCGATAAACATGACTTCAAAGCCGATCAATCTGTTTCACGGAGAATCGAGTGGCGTAAAAAAGACCAGACGACATCGTCTATCTGTGGTTTTGGCAGGTGATCTCTTTGCTATCTATCAGCAGTTCGGTGGTAGGCTGTGTGTACGGGACGGAATACCGTTGTGTCCCCCGGTAGTAGACCCGTGGAGACC
>JAAEPA010000362.1 GCA_024222475.1 Gammaproteobacteria bacterium
TAAACGTCGACTGATGGATCTCTTCAGAAATCTGATGGACCTTCCTGCCACCTCTGCGGGCCGCATCATAGATGAACCCGTCAGTTGTCAATACATACATCGGCTTCGACACCAGATAGTAATCGCCCCCGTCGGCTTTGCCGGCCGCGGACTACCGGTTGTGAAGCCACCACTCAATGATTCGTCATCCCCTGGAACGTCAGTCGCCGTGGTGCGCCCGACACCCATTAGCTATACCGATACACATAGTTTTTGGTGGAGGAGTATTCCGCAATATAGTCATCTACACCATTTTCCGCACCGACCCGATCGGTTAGCTGCGTGACAGGTGGCAACGGATAGAATTTCTGGTAGCGACAGCCAATCTGAGAACCTATTTTGATGATTTGACCGCCCAGTCCCACATATCCATAGATCCGGACAGTGATCAGTACACCCTGTTTAGTATGTTTTTTCAGGATGATTATCCTCTCCATGACCGTCTGACCCTGACATTGGGCAGCAAATTTGAGCATAATGATTTCACTGGTTGGGAAATCCAGCCAAACGGCAGACTGCTGTGGAAAGTCACTGAAACAGCATCTTTATTGGGGGCTGTTTCAAGGGCTGTCCGTACCCCAGCACGACTTGAGTCCGATGGAAGAATCGGTTTGGCCCTTTATCCGCCCATGCACCCACTCAACCCGACACCCAATCCCATGATCCCTGTTCCCATACCTGTTATCGTGACATTTA
>JAAEPA010000363.1 GCA_024222475.1 Gammaproteobacteria bacterium
CTTAGCTACGATAACAACGGCAACATGACGGCGGACGGCGCCCGTACGCTAGCATGGGATGAAGCCAACCGTCTGTCGCAGGTCATCAACGGGGCAGGGGCGACGATCGACTTTGCCTATGGTCCTGACGGCAAGCGGGTCAAGAAAGTCGGCGCCGGTGGTGAAACGCTCTATCCGGATGCCGATGCGGAGATCGATGTGACCGGCACACCGGTTTCGGCTGGTGTTTATGCCATCGATGCCTATACGCGTTATCCGCATATGGATGTGAAGATAGTGGGCACCAGCCCGACCTTTATTCACCGCGATCATCTATCATCGGTCCGCATCGTGACCGACGCATCCGGCAATCTTGTCGAAGAGACGGCCTATGCTTCTTATGGCGAGCCAACTAACCAGGCGATGGCCACGCAAAAGAGCTACATCAACGAGCGGCATGATCCAGAGACGGGTCTGATGTATCTCAATGCCCGCTACATGGATCCAAAGTTCGGCCGTTTCATTTCTCCCGACGATTGGGACCCGATCCTCGAGGGTGTCGGACCAAACAGGTATGCCTACGCCGCCAATGATCCAATAAACAAATCTGATCCGAATGGGCATTTGTATAATGAAATCGGTGGATTCGCCGTCGGCTTTACCGCTGATATCGGAATTCAGTCTGCTCAGGGTACTTGCTGCTCCCTTGGAAGGGCCGCTGCTGCGGGCTTTGACGCAACCGTCGCTGGAGATGTGGCCAACGTTGCAGATGCAGTAATGAATGGGCGATGGGGTGACGCTGTCGAAACTGTCGCTACAGCGGTGGTGGCTAGCGTAGTGCCAGGCGCAAGAATGGGCAAAGCGGGTATAAAAGCCGCAAAGAAAGCTACATCTAAGGTGGAAGTAGAACACTTCGACTCGTTCGACAAAGCGCGGAAAAAGGCCTTTGAAGATGCAGATATGACTGATCCGAGCAAGGTAGGCTTTAAGAAAGCCGATCCTGAAACCGGCACCGTTACGGAATTTGAAGGTCCGAAGGGTGCTAAAGTTGGATATGACAAGCCTCATACAACACCGGGACCAGGTCACGACAAGCCGCACGTTAGTTGGACAAATGGTGGGAAAAAGAAGGATGATGGACATAGAAGGGGAAATTACACTCATGATGATCCTGAACAGCCATCGCGCCCCGATGTTCCTGGCGATAAGTCCCACGATGTTGACAATGAAGGCGGATTTTGGGGAGATTTGATAGAGTGATATCAAACAAGGATAGCTATCTAATGTTGTTCGACCAGGCGGTTCAGGCCACAGAATCAATAGAAGGCTGTGAACTAGTCGACCACCAACCTATGTTGAAACTGTGCTCACTTTTAGCCGAAAAATATGGGTTCACTATCAATCATGGTCGGTGGTGGACAAACGGAAAAGCAGACAATTATTTGACAGAAACATCTGACTTGGATTGGCGAACCTTTTATATTGAATTGCAGAATTCCATTGAAGAAAGTGAAATATATTTCGCCATATCAAACGACAATGTTCCACGAGACTGGATACTAATAAAACTCCGTACTTCGTCGTTTGCGGAGTTGTACGACAGTTTCGATAGAGATTTCGAATATGTGCTGTTTCCGAAAACACTTGGGTGGTGTCTTATAGAGTCTAATGAAGGAGTAATCGCATTGTATGGTGATTATGATCCGAAAAATGTACCGGGATTCAAAATTGCAAACCATTAAACTAGCTACAATGTTCTCGAAATGATTGTAGATGGAATTACGGTGACAGTTTACTAAATCCCCAATTCATACCACATTTCGGCCATATCCTGCCTTGCTATCCCGGGCCTCCCACAACATGTCAGCCAACGCAGCAACCGGCGCGAGAAAACATTTTTCGAATTGCAGTTACAGGTTACCAAATTCCCAATTGAGCCCCGCTGCTGTAGTGGAACGTTTATCTCGCATAGTAGTCCCGGGTCTCACGCACCAAATGGCCAAACAGGCAACCGATGGGGTGCGTCCGGTAAACCCGACCTAACGGGCGGCGGCGATTGTGTTACGCTGCCTTGGCAGCGTAACACCAGGGTAGCAACTCGTCTAGCCGGTTGATCTTGTGATCAGCAATACGTCCCAGGACATCA
>JAAEPA010000364.1 GCA_024222475.1 Gammaproteobacteria bacterium
TAAGGAATTTTTCGAAGGAGCGGCGTACCCACGATTACGGTCGATTGAGAAAAATTTCTTGTGTAAACAAGGATCAAGCGAGGGCGTGTGCAATTTATGATATATCCGGGTTAGGAAATTGCTCTCGCAATTGACGCCGTAGAATCTTACCCACATTCGACTTAGGTAGCTCTAGGCTGAATTCGATGTATTTGGGGCATTTGTAGGCTGTGAGGTTTTTTTTACAGAATTGTCGTAAATTACTTTCCGTTAGATTAGGGCCCTTTTTAACGATCACGGCCTTGACAGCTTCACCTGTTTTTTTATCTGCTACGCCAAAAACCCCGACCTCCACTACCCCTGGGTATTCCGCAATAACACTTTCGATCTCGTTAGGATATACGTTAAATCCAGATACGATAATCATATCCTTCTTACGGTCTACGATATTCACATAACCCTCATCATCCATGGTGGCTACATCTCCAGTACGAAACCATCCCTGCTCTGAAAGTACCTTTTTGGTTTCTTCCGGACTGTTCCAGTAACCCTTCATGACCTGTGGGCCTCTGATGCAAAGCTCCCCCACCTCACCAAAGGGCAAATGATGACCGTCATCGTCTTGTATGGAACAAGCAGTCGATGATAACGGCAGTCCAATACTACCGTTATACTCTACTGTATCTACGGGATTGATACAGGCTGCCGGCGAGGTCTCCGTCAATCCATAGGCCTCAATAAGAGGTACGCCGGTCACTTCCATCCATCTATTGGCAACCACAGCTTGCACTGCCATCCCCCCTCCTAACACCATTTTCAATTCGGAGAAATCCAAATCCGAAAACCCAGGAGAATTCAGCAGTCCGTTAAATAGCGTATTGACCCCGGTGATGCAGGTAAATCTGACCCTGGAGAGTTCCCGCACGAAACCTTTCATATCACGCGGATTGGTAATAAGATAATTCTGGCCGCCGAGTTTGAGGAAAACCAAACAGTTGGCCAGCAATGAAAAGATATGGTAAAGCGGTAGGGCCGTGATGATGGTCTCTTTGCCTTCTATCAGCAGGGGTTGAAACCATGCCGAGGCCTGCTGAACATTGGCCACCATATTGCCATGAGTGAGCATGGCGCCCTTGGCCATACCGGTGGTTCCACCGGTATACTGCAGAAAAGCGATATCGTCACAATCCACACGAGGTTTGCTCAGTGTGAGTCCTCGTCCCCTTGCCAGCGCCTTGGTCAAGGGTATCGCATCGGGTAAAGAATAGGCGGGGACGATTCGTTTTATATATTTGACAACAAGGTTGATCAGTGCTGATTTCGGAAATCCCAGCAGGTCACCAACTCCCGTCACGATAACATGTTTGACATCGGTCTCATCGATCACTTCAGCCACTACATGGGCATAGTTTTCCAGCACCACGATAGCGTCGGCCCCTGAATCTCTCAACTGATGTTTCAACTCGCGGGAGGTGTATAAGGGATTGGTGTTGACTATCGTCAGACCGGCCATAAAGGCCCCGAACATGACCACGGGATATTGCAGCAGATTGGGGAGCATGATGGCAATGCGCTCACCTTGCTGCAGTTCTAGCGACTGTTGCAAGAAGGCAGCAAAATGGCGGCTGAGCAGATCAAGATCGGCGTAGCTGAGCTGCCGGCCCATATTAGCATAGGCAGGGGCATCGCTAAACCGCTGGACGCTACGTTCAAACAGATCCAGCAGAGAGGAATATTCATTTACATCCACATCCACTGGAATACCCGGTGGATAATTTTTCAACCACACCTTGTCCATTGCCGGCTCCGCAATTTTGAGTGTAATCGGGACATCACATGTCATTATTTTGTCAATCAACATGCAGATCGACAAAGACCACGAGCAGCTATCGACCCGACTTTAAGGGGCTGTCACAAAATAACTTGAGGTTCTAGCTTGTCTTTTTGCTCCTGCTCAGGTTTTATCAATCGTTGCGTAGGGCCACTATGCGCCTCTTGATATAACCTGACCAGAAAAAATCCTGCGTTATCATCGCACTACAAATTTTTTGACAGCCCCTAATCGATAAACAAATCAGAATAAAGCGGTGCCTCTGGATCTATGGCATAGTGACTCAAATCCGTAATACCCTCTTGCGCCAATACCTCTTCGTCTATAAAAAAGCTTCCCGTACAGGCCCTACTGCCCCTAATCAAAATAGCATGTGCGGCATCGGCCATGATTTGAGGGCTACGGCAATTCTCGGCCTTGACCTTGCCCTCCAACATGGCCAACGCCGAGGTATCGATGACGGTTCTTGGCCATAAGGCATTTACCGCAATGCCTCGATTACGAAACTCCTCTGCCATACCCAGCACATACATACTCATACCATATTTTGAGACGGTATATGCGCTATGTTGCTTGAACCACTTCGGGTTCAAGGACAGCGGGGGGGCAAGATTCAGAATATGAGGATTGTCAGCCTTAAGCAGGTCGGGAATGCAAGCATTAGTACAGCTAAATGTCCCCCGTAGATTTACGTCGACCATCAAATCGTACCGTTTCATGGGCGTATTCAAGGTATCGGCCAGATAGATCGCACTGGCATTATTGACCAGGATATCGATGCCGCCAAAGCGGTTTCGTGCTTCTTCAACCGCCTCCTTGACACGCTGCTCATCGCGAATGTCTACCTTTAGCGCCAGCGCCTTACCGCCGGCCTTTTCAACCTCCTCGGCCACGGTATGAATCGTTCCCGGCAGTTTGGGATGGGGTCGATCCGTCCTTGCCAAGATGACGATATTGGCCCCATCCAAGGCCATTCTAACGGCTATCGCCCGGCCGATACCCCGACTGGCACCGGTTACAATTATAGTCTTATTTTTTAATGTGCCCACGCGAGTTAATTGTCCTTCCTTCTAAGAAATGCTACCTAAATAACTTACCCAACTGGCTTGCCTGATCGTCCGTCTTCGGCGTTGCGACACCAGTTGGCCAACTGTGTCGTTCGCATTCCTAAACGATATTTTCAAAGATTCCGGCGGCCCCCATACCAGTTCCTACACACATACTAACCACACCGTATCTTAACTGGTGGCGCCGTAAACCATGAATTACCGTGGCAGTGCGCACGGCGCCCGTGGCTCCCAGTGGATGGCCTAGTGCAATTGCTCCGCCCAAGGGGTTAACCTTACTCATATCGAGTCCCAGTTCATTGATCACGGCGATGCTTTGGGCTGCAAATGCCTCGTTCAACTCCACCCAATCCAGCTGATCTTGTTTCAGCCCTGCCTGTTTCAGCACTTTGGGTATGGCCTTGACCGGTCCGATCCCCATAATTTGCGGATCGACTCCGGCTACAGAGTAGCCCAGAAATCGAGCCATGGGAACCAGGTCATAGGTCTTCAGGGCACGTTCGCTCGCCAACAGCACGGCAGCCGCACCATCGCTCATCTGCGAACTGTTGCCCGCGGTGACACTGCCATGAGCAGCAAAGACGGGACGCAGTTTTGCCAGGGCCGCCAGGCTGCTGTCTTTGCGCGGCCCCTCATCAGTATCAACCCGCCGACATTCCTGTATGACCGTCTGCTTATTCAGGTCCGGAGTGGCGCTGATGATCTCATAGGGCAGGATCTCTTGCTCGAACTCCGAAGCCCCGATCGCCGTTACTGCCCGCCGGTGACTCTCCAGGGCGAATGCATCCTGGGTCTGGCGATCTACCTTCCACTGCAACGCGACATTCTCCGCGGTGATACCCATGCCATAGGCAATACCAATATGTTCGTTATCCCTTAACAAACGTGGATTAAAGGCCACTTTATTTCCCATCATGGGGATCAGACTCATACTTTCCACCCCACCGGCAACCATCAATTCAGCCTCGCCTAAACGGATTCGATCCGCGGCCATCGCCACGGCCTGCAGCCCCGAGGCACAAAAGCGATTGATGGTGATCCCCGGCACCGACTCCGGCAGATCGGCGAGCAACAAACCGATACGGCCCACATTCATCCCCTGCTCGGCCTCAGGCATGGCACAACCGATGATGACATCTGCGATTTGCTGTTTATCGAGCTGCGGATAGCCATCCAATAACCCCCGCAGCACATGCACCAGCATGTCATCCGGACGGGTATGCCTGTACATGCCTCTGGGGGCCTTGCCCACCGGGGTACGCAGGGCATTTACGATATAGGCCTCTTGGATCTGCTTGGTCATGGTCATTACTCGCTTAGGAGGACGGAACTCATCATCCTGTTTTACACCTTAATTCCGCAGTGGTCTGCCCTTCTCCAGCATATGCTGAATCCTCTGCTGGCTCTTATCCATCTCCAGCAAACGCATGAAGGCCTCGACCTCCAATCGCAGCAGCCACTCATCACTCACCCGTGAACCGGCATCTACATCACCACCGCAGAAGATCGATGCCAATCGTGAGCCAATTTCATAGTCGTGCTCGGAGATAAACCCACCTTTGCGCATATTCACTAACTGGGCTCCCAAGGTTGCCGCACCCGCGACACCGGCCACCGGGATATCGCGGCGCAATACCGGCGGACGATAATTCCCCTCATACAGCGCCAGGGCCTCTGACTTAGCCACATGCAGCAGCTCGTGATGATTGAGAACGACTCTGTCAGCAGGGCGTAGATAGCCCCACTGACGGGCCTCCATGGCGCTGCCAGAGACCTTGCCCAAGGCGACTCGCTCAAAGAAACGAGCAATAAAGGGAAATACATCGTCACCTTGAGCCGCATCGGCGGCGCGCAGCACCAGTTCCTTACATCCCCCCCCAGCCGGGATCAATCCCACGCCGACCTCAACCAGACCGATATAACTCTCCAGGGCGGCCACCACCCGATCACAATGCATGACAAATTCGCAGCCCCCACCCAAGGCCATGCCCTGTACGGCAGCCACTGTAGGAATCATGGCATGCTTTAACGCCATACTGGCCTGCTGAAACTTACGCACCACATCTTCAACCCCGGCACTCTCACCAGAGTGCATCTGTGTCAAGACCTCCAACAGATTGGCCCCGGCACAAAATGGGGCTTGCGATTGCCAAATGACCAGGGCCTTGAAGTCGTCCTCAGCGGCCTTGACCGCGCGTATAACACCTTCGAGCACGGCATCGCTGACCGTATGCATCTTGGTCTTGAAACCGAGCACCGCGATCTGATCACCGTTGTGCCACAAGCGCACCGTCTCGGTCTCGAAAACGGTTTCGGTGACCGGGGATGGTTCACCCAGCAACCGCTCCGGAAAATGCTGACGGTTATATACGGGATGGGCGGAACGGGGAATCACCTGCTCTCGGTCCGCAGACCATGAACCCTCGGGACCATGCACGCCACCGCGCTCGATTTCGCTCACCCACTGAGGCAAAGGGGCCTTGCTCATGGTCTTGCCCGCCCTGATCCGGTCGAGCACTCGGGCACTGACGTCTTGCCAGCCTGCGGCCTGCCAGATTTCGAAAGGTCCCATGCTCCAACCATAACCCCAGCGCAGGGCTAGATCGACATCGCGCGCGCTATGGGCAATCTCCTTGAGATGATAGGCGCAGAAATGAAACAGGTCGGCAAATATCGACAACAAAAAATCCGCCTGCGGATGATCATAATCCAAGAGGGCCTGGTACTTGTCCGCGACTACCGGGATTTTAAGGATCTCGCGCAACCGCTCATCCAAGGCCGAACTTACCCGCCGGTAACCCTGAATCGAGGGGTCAAATACATGAATTTCTTTATCCTGCTTTTGATAGACGCCGACCCGACGCTTCTGACCCAGCGCGCCCTGTTCGATCAGGGTCCGGATCCAGGGAGAAATCCGGTAGTAGGTATGCCAAGGATCTGCCTTGGTGTCATCGGCCAGGGTTTGCACCACATGGGCGAACACATCCAGTCCAACCACATCCAAGGTACGGAAGGTCGCACTTTTGGGACGCCCAATGCCCGTTCCGGTCAATTTATCGACCAGATCTGGGGGCAATCCCAGACGTTGCGCATGGTGCATCACCGCCAGCAGGGCAAACACCCCGATCCGGTTGCCGATAAAGCTACAAGTATCCTTGGCCTTTACGACCCCCTTGCCCAGGCTCGTGGTGACAAAACCTTCCAGCAACCGAATGACATCCTCACGGGTTTGCCGATGGGGAATCACTTCCAGAAGATGCATGTAACGCGGCGGGTTAAAGAAGTGCAAGGCGCAAAAGCGTTGCTTGATCTCGTCGGGCAGGTCCTGGGCCAGCTGATGGATGCCGATCCCCGAGGTATTGGTCGCCAGAATGGTATGCTTGCCGAGATGGGGTACGACCTTTTTATACAGATCGTGCTTTAGATCCAGTCTCTCGACAATGGCCTCGATGACCAAGTCACATTCGCTGAGCCTGGGTAGGTGCCGGCCATAATTGACGGCCTCTATATTCTGCAAAACGCCAGCAATGGCCAACGGATTTGGTTTCAGACGAGTGAGTCCCTTCAGGCCCTGTTTAGCATGGGCATTTTTGTCTTCATCCTCGGCGGGCAGCTCGAACAACAAGACCTGCAGCCCAGCATTGGCCAGATGAGCAGCGATCTGGGCCCCCATCACCCCCGCGCCCAAGACCGCGACACGCCGTATTCGTCGGGTACAATCCAACAGCCTATCTCCTTGCCGTGAATGAGATTGATCTTTTTCAGTGGCGTTATTTGAAAGCAGCTGCTTGTCTGTTGCTGTCATTGCATCACCCTCGCAACGGGTTATCGGGCTAATTCAAATGGAGATACAAACCACGATTGGAGAAACGCTTCCTAGGCCGCCTTTCCCTTAGCCTGCCGAGAATTGTGGCTGCTGGGAGCAAAATCATCCACCATGATGGCGGCCCGGGTCGCCTTGCGGGCCTCGCGGACCTGAGCAGCCTCCTGGGCATCGATAACCCTTTTGGCGATCGCCTCGTCCAACCATGGACCAGTCTCTTCGAAGGCCGGGGCCTGCAGGCCCGCCATTTTGAGCTTTTGCTCAGCCGCCTCGGCCGCGATAACCTGATGCAGCGCATATTCCACACGTCCCGTGACATCATCGGGATTATCGGTAATGAAAATACCCTCGGTCAGGCGATCTCGTGCCGCTGAGGGTTGCATTAGAATCGAGGCCACACGATGGCCCAGGGCATCATTGGGATAGCGCAGTTTATGCCCCAGGGGGAAGATGATGGCGCGCAGGATCTGTCCCACGATCAATGAAGGAAAGTTACGCATGATCTCGTCCAGGGCGTTTTGTACGTTATAAAGACAGTACTTGGCCACCCACTCGACCAGGGGCAGATCCGCATCCGGGCGACCTTGGTCCTCAAATCGTTTGAGAGCCGCGGAACACAGGAACATATAGCTGAGCGCATCGGCAAAGCGGCCGGAGAGTTTTTCCTTGCGCTTCAAGGCGCCACCTAGAAACAACAGCCCGCAATCAGCAAGAAATGCAAAGCTGGCGCTCATACGCTCCAGACGCTGGTAGTACCTGGCAACAGGCCCCGCAACCGGTTTGGGCGCCAGGCGTCCCCCGCTCAATCCATAGACCAAGGCCCGTGCGGCATTGGTCATCGTAAACCCCAAATGTTTGAACAGCAGCCCATCAAATGTCACTGAGGCAGCCGACTTGTCTGAATTCGAGGCCGCTTTGATTTCATCCACCAGATAGGGATGACAACGCAATGCCCCCTGGCCAAAAATGATCATGCTGCGGGTGAGTATATTGGCCCCTTCAACCGTGATGGCGATCGGGACTGCCTCGTAACCACCGGCCAGATAGTTGCTGGGACCGTTACAGATTCCTCGTCCCCCATGGATATCCATCGCATCATTGACCACCTGACGCAGACCGTCGGTATTGTAATATTTGACAATAGCCGATACCACTGAGGGTTTCTCACCCATATCGATGGCGGCGGCCGTCAGCTGACGAGCTGCATCCATCATGTAGCTCAGGCCTCCGATGCGTGCCAGCGCCTCCTCCACACCCTCGAACTTACCGATGGGCAGATTGAATTGTTTGCGCACACGGGCATAGGCACCGGTCATCCGGCTGGTGAATTTGCCCCCACCGGCGCCTAGGGACGGGAGTGAGATTCCACGGCCGACGGATAGGGACTCCATCAGCATCTGCCACCCACGACCGATGCCCTGTTGACCACCGATGACCCAATCAAAGGGAATGAATACGTCCTGGCCAAGGGTGGGGCCGTTTTGAAAGGCAGCGCCCAATGGATAGTGGCGCCTGCCGATGTCAACCCCGGCCGTGCCGGTTGGGATCAGGGCACAAGTGATACCCAGATCTTCGGTTTCACCGAGCAAATGGTCTGGATCATAGGCCTTGAAGGCCAAACCCAGCACCGTGGCCACCGGAGCGAGTGTAATATAGCGCTTGTCCCAGGTGCATCTGAGGCCCAGCACATCTTTACCCTCGAACTCACCTTTGCACACCACACCAAAATCAGGAATGCCTCCGGCATCGGAACCGGCCACCGGACTGGTTAAAGCAAAACAAGGAACCTCCTCCCCCCTTGCCAGGCGAGGTAAATAGTATTGACGCTGTTCATCGGTTCCATAATGTAACAGCAATTCAGCCGGCCCCAGGGAGTTGGGTACCATAACGGTTACCGCCGCCGAATCACTGCGGCTCGCTATTTTCATCACTACCGAGGAATGCGCGAAAGCGGAAAATCCACGGCCACCATATTCCTTGGGGATGATCATGCCAAAGAACCGTTGTTGCTTTAGAAAATCCCAAACCTGCGGTGGGAGGTCATTGAGTTCGTGGGTGATCTGCCAGTCATCGAGCTTGGCGCAAAGCTCTTCAACCGGACCATCGATGAAGTCCTGTTCCTCTGATGATAACTCGGGGGCAGGGATCTTGAGGAGTTGATCCCAGCGCGGTTTCCCACAAAACAATTCGGCCTCCCACCATACCGTCCCAGCCTCGATGGCGGTCTTTTCAGTCTCGGACATGGGTGGCAAGGCATCGCGGATATAATCCAGCATGGGATCACTGAGATAGCTCTGGCGCAATGATGTTATATTAAGGGGAACCATCAGCAGTAAAAACAGCCCCCAAAGAACGATCCCGGGAATAAACGCCAGATATCCTGTCAAACCCAGCATAAAGAGCACGACCCCGACCATGACGGTCCAAATCTTGAACGACAACTGAGTACGCGCCAGTGCAAACAGTCCTGCGGCAATAACGCCTGTCCAGACCAACCATCCCATAACGCACCTCCTACATTTAGGGGTTACCCCCCACGTTGATGACCAGATCAGGAGCCCTGTTCGACTCTACTGCATCTTACCCTGCGCCTGCGCCTACGCCTGCGCCAAAGCTACTTTACCTGCTTTCTATTTCGCCCCCACGCTGGGGGGCTCCCATACCCGCGGACAGAAACACACTGAGACGTTTAACCGTTGCCGGTATGTCCAACGGATCGCATACCTGACATGAGGCGATCAAACGCATCATATCGGTACCCGCCATCATGTAGGCCAACAAGCCCACCATAAAATGCATACGCCAATAAATTTCTTCTGGGGGCAACTCGGGCAACACCTGTGAAAATGCAAGCTTGAAACGTTCGATCACCGGACCGTACAATCCCCGGATCGCCTGTTGAAGTGTCGCACTGGGTTCGGTATATGAACGACCCAATAAACGAATAAAAACCGCGCCGCCCTTGCCTTGATCCGCGGCAAGCGCCATGGCAGGCCCAATGAAGGTCTCGATAAGCACCTCCAGTGGAATGCTCCGGCCGGAATAATCCTCCTGCAACCCCTTCAGCCGCTCTATCCGCTGCTGATTCATAGGGACAATACGGCGTTCGAATACCGCATTGATCAGCGCTTCTTTAGATCCAAAGTGATAATTCACGGATGCAAGATTAACGCCAGCTTTGGTTGTGATCTTCCTTAACGAAGTTGAACCGAACCCATGTTCAGCAAACAGCGCCTCGGCCGCATTGAGTATCAAGTCCTTTGTGTCATTTGGCATACCGACATGCCCTAGTCAAACGTTCGTTTTAATCAAGTGTTTGAATGATATTCGTTAGAACACAAATTGTCGATTTCGTTCCAGAAATGGTTGAAAGATGAGAACGTCTCTGAGGTAAGGGGGAGCTAAAGGGATGACAAGATGTCGAAGAAACAGGGAAGAGAATAAAGGGACTGATCGGTTCTAAACCGGATATTTCATGAATTAGCGTGATGACCACGCAAACTCATGAAATATCCAGGTTAACGAAAAGCATTGAAAAAGTAGCCCAGTTTCAAGTTCTTTGCGACTAAAATTTTTTGAACCAAACAGTTTCTAAGGGCTGCTAATCTCCCTTTTTTCTCAAAAAGGCAGGCATGTCAAGATACCCATCGATACTGTCTCGAATACCCTGTCTCGTTGCCTCAAAACCACGGGTGTTACATCGTCGCATGGAAAGTGCACCAGCTCCTTGAAAGGCATCTTGATTGGCCGCCAAAAACGCAAACTCCCACCCTTCTATTTCTTGCTGATGATCAATCAGTCTGGATACTTCCGAAGTTGAAAATTTACGGCTCGCATTTTCTAATCCATCAGTCAAAATCACGAAAATCACTAATTCCGATCTTACATGATCCGCCAGTAAGGCCAGTTTTCTTTTTGTCTCATTAATTGAGCGACCGATGGCATTTAACAGTGCTGTGCAACCACCTGGGACATAAGTATCGGTATCTATAGGTTTAATATCTTCAACATCCATGTAATCAAATACTTTTTCGTAATCCGTGTCAAATAATACGAGCGTCAGCCACGTCTTTCCATTCATCCGTTTATGTTTTTCAATAAAGCTGTTAAACCCGCCTATTGCATCATCTTTGATGTGACGCATTGACCCCGATTTATCAAACACACAAACTATTAATGCAGACTTCAGTTCTTGATTCATGCTTTCTCCCCCATCAGTGGCACAAAGGCTGGTTTATGGCGGCCAGACTCCGACCCGGTCCGCGAGCATGGCATGCTACTGGAAAACACTTTCATCACAAAGCTGGAGGTAATTATATTGGACATCAAACCGAATACCGCGCGGTACTACGGAAAATTGAGACCTTGATGATGGCCGACCAAGGTTCAGCGAAAGGTGAAAAGCTGGATGTCCTGGTCACGCTGGTAGAGGCGTATGAGCGCAAACATTATTCCTTGGACCAGCCCGATCCAGTAGCAGCCATCAAGTTTGAAATGGAACAATAATAACTGTCAACCATGAATCTCGAGCCAATGATTGGCAAGCGCAACCGGGTTTATGAATTTCTCAACCGCCACATTTTCAATAGCCGCTACCATAGATTCGAACCTAGCTTGGAAACTAGACCTCTCCCCCCTACTTATATATGATAACGTCATCTATGACACCGGGTCATCATTCAATGAGAACGATCGTCGATCTACCTGAGGAACAAATCAAGATATTGGCCACCATAGGTAAGCAATCCCGACTATCCCGTGCTGAAATGGTGCGCCGCGCCGTTGCCGAGTATATCGCCCGATATAATCCGGAACAGGGAGACGAGGCATTCGGATTATGGAAAGATCGGGCTGAGGACGGATTAAGCTATCAATCTCGGCTTCGGGCAGAGTGGGACGAATGAAGGCGCTGTTGGACACCAATATACTGATCGATTACCTGAACGGTGTAGAACATGCCTCCCAGGAGATCGCCTTGTATAAGGCCCCGTTGATCAGCCCCATTACCTGGATGGAGGTGATGAGCGGTGTACAACCCGATGAGGAAAGTCGCGTACGCACCTTTCTTGCCCATTTCACCCAAGTCCCCATAGATGCGAAAGTGGCAGAAATCACCGTATCAATACGGCAGGAACGCCGTATACGTCTGCCTGATGCGATTATTTGGGCAAGCGCCCAGGCAGAAAATGCATTGCTGGTTAGCCGTAATACCAGAGATTTCCCCTCTCATTCACCAGGTGTTCGTGTGCCTTATAAAATTTAATAATTAGAGAATGAGGGTTTAGTCCTGCGGTATTGCATTATTAGCGCAATTACGCAGGACTGAACACCCCTTATTTTTCTAGCCGATTGGTACGATAAAAACCCTAGCGGGAACGGTTGGAATGATTCACCTGCCCTGACCTTCCAGAAGGAAACAGACAAATTAGTGCTCGAAAGGTGTCAAGCTTGCGCTATTGCGCTATTGCGCTAATGATGCAATAGCGCAAGCCTGACCCGAAACTTCTGACCCGGAACCTTGTCAGCCCGCACAACTTGACAAGAATATTTCCCCAACCATTGACTTCAGTCTGGGCCTGTTGAATACGCTGGATCAGGAGAAAGGTATCTTTATTAACGTCCATGATATCACGCTGGTCTCCATGACTTTAGGGCCACGATACAGGGGTGGCAACTACGATTTTCTGCCCTCATTTAGGCAATCTGGGGATGGTCGCTTAAACAAGCTTTTTCTTCGAATGGAAACGTAGCAAAAGGCCAAAGCGCTGTCAATGAGGTGGCCAGATTTCCCCATTAAATTCGTTAAATATGCCCAATATTCGCCTTATTTAATCGATAAATCTGGGCCAAATTGGCTTCCCCTCGCTACGACCCCTATTCTCGGACAACCTCCTAGACAAAGACTCGCCATCCCTGGCGGGTCTTTCGGGGAGCGAATCCCAACAACAAGGTTTGATAAGCCCTCGACAGAAAGGATCTACCGTACCAGTATCTCCCTATGGTGCCGCACTACATCAAGACATTACACCGCAGCGGGTTTTTCAGCTTTCCAGACCTGCCAATAAGCCTCTATACGGGCGCAGAAATTGGCAGGTTTTTCGGCATATATTCGGGGCGCGATCTTTTCAGCATTGGCACGCAATTCACCCTGGCGTTTATCGACCAGCGTCTTGAGTATCTGGACGGTCTGTTCGCTGCCGATCTTTTCCGGTTGATCGATCAGTAACTGTTTGAATACCACTAGATCATGATCATCACCCAGATATTCCGACAATTGATGAAGCGATTCGATATAGCCATCCATAAGCACAGGCCATAGATCTTGCAATAAACGGTTGTAATACCACAGATCCTTTACTCGTTTCCGCCATTCATGAAAGTTATCCGCAGTCGGATGCTGATAGGCCATTGCAAACCTTTTGCGCCCACCGCGATATATCTTTTGCAATCCGGGACGCAGCGCTGAAAAATCGTCATTGTTCAATGGCCAGAAGTTGGCAAGCTCTCTAGCATTACGCAGCTCCGCTACCACCTCGGCCGTACGCTGCGCCAGTCCCTCTTCCTCGTGAGCGACGATCTGGCACCGTTTAACGAGATTATCCTTCACCTCAGCAGCGGTATCGCTACCCAACTGATCCTTGAATCTTTGCTGCAGTTTGTCGAAGGTCTCTATCATGGCCTCCGCATCACGGATCGCGGAGAGCTTACGGCCAAAATCTCGGAACCTCAGCGACTCTTGGGTATACACCTCTCCCAATTCTTCTCGGGTCAATCTTAATATGGCACGAATCTTTTTAAATCGTTTGCGTGCCTGATGAACCCCTTCATGGGAATCGATTTCTTGGTCGGTCAGTTCGTTGATCGCGCTTTCGATTTCTTCGCAAACCACCCGCTTAATGCCTTGTGGAACCGATTCTGTATTTGTTAATTGGTATGCCATCTTTATCCCCCCCTGGCCCACAGCCCATAACATCAGCCTACTACTTTTACCCAACGAATTTGCCCGCTTTGATCCGCTGCTGACGCATCAGCTCCAGCTCCCTGGCTCCCGACACGACAACGTCTTCTTCCGGTACGAAATCCAATTCTATATTTCGCTCTTCATAATCTACCGAATTAAGAATAACCCGGATGATATTCACTCTGGCCCGGTGCTTGGCATCGGCCCGAATAACAGTCCATGGCGTCTCACTGGTATGGGTGCGTTTGAGCATTTCGAATTTCCTGACGGTAAACTCATCCCAAAGCTCCTGGGCCTGCAGATCCACCTCACTCAACTTCCAGTGTTTCAGCGGATTGGTCTTGCGGATCTCGAACCGTTTTTCCTGTTCCTTCCTGGTCACACTGAAATACAGCTTGATTAGGATCGTACCCTGCCTGACGAAATCCTTCTCAAACCCTACCACCCCGCGCATGAAGTTTCGGTGCTCCTCGTCGGTACAAAAACCGAACACCGGCTCTACCATGGCTCGGTTGTACCAACTGCGATCGAACAGCACGACCTCGCCTCCCCTTGGAAATTGGGATATGTATTTTTGGAAGAACCATTCACTGCGCTGAACTTCGGAAGGTTTTCCTAGCGCCACCACCCGGTAATGCCTTTCGTTCATATAGTGGGTTACTCGGCGAATGGCGCCTCCTTTACCCGCGGCATCCCGCCCCTCGAACAGAATGATCATTCGCCTGTGGTGCTTCTCGAGGTGGTTTTGCATCTTGATCAACTCGGCTTCGTAGGGCTCCAGCTCCAGCGCCTGACGATATCTCTTGGCGCCCTTGCTTTCTTCATGTTTCAACCTCTCATTGTCTTCCTGTAGCTTATTTAGTTTCTCAATAAGCTCAACCAGCTTGATTTGCTTACCGTCGATCTCCACAGCTTCTGGATTCTTTACTGTATTCATGCTCTCCCCTAACCCGGCCGAGCCGGGACTAAATAATTGCGGTATCCGCAGTAGCGAGAAACGCATCATCCCAATGAGATACGCCGCTTAGGAATGCGAATTAAATAACGTCCCTAACTGGCACCGCATGATCGTTTGTATTCAAGGCTTGACAACAGGCGCATAGCCCTAGAGCTATGTCACTGTTGTCCCAACACCGAATACGAGCGATCATGCAGTGCCAGTTAGGGAAATGTGTAGGGAGCATTCCTTAACCCCCGGTCAACTTGTCAAATATTCTAAATCCCGCCAGGTAGGTCCCCGCAACCGATCCCAAGGTACTGAAAACAAAAACCAGCAGGGTGCGTGCAACACGATTTCGCCACCAGCCTTTAAGGTGTGAGGTATCTTCTCTCAGTCTGCTGAAATCCCCAACCTTTGGCTTGCGTAGATAGACCTCTACCGCCGCGGTCACCATCCCCGCACCTACCGTGGGGTTTAACGAGGTCAAAGGCGCAGCGATGAACGCGGTGCCAACGGTCAGCAAATGAGCTCCGGCCAGCAACGCACCCAAGGCGGATAGACTGCCATTGATCAGCACCCAGTCAAGAATCAACTGTATCCCTAGATCGGCGCTGCGTGAAAATCCAATCATAAAACCAGCCAAAATAAGCAATACGATCAACCAGGGGAACAGCTTCATGCCGATTCCGGCAGGGGGAATCCTGTCCAGCTCCGCAATAAGGTTTTTGGTCGCATCTAGCCCCCCACTGAGATATGACTTTATGCCCTTAAGATGCCCCGCCCCCACAACCGCCAGGACCGAATGATAAGCGGCGCCGCTAGCTTCATCCTGCAACCGTGCCGCCATATAGCGGTCCCGCTCATCGATCAGGGGGTGATAAAGCTCCTGGGCCTGATCAGCGAACTGCGAAAAGGTGGTCTCCAGGATATCCCCCTCCTTGAGACGCTCGATCTCCTGCTCGCTTACCTTCTCCCGCGTAATGACACTGGCCAAAAGCCCCGAAATCAGGGTGAGACGCCGCCACCAGGGGACACTGCGATACACCCGTTTCAGGGTAATACCCACTTCTCGATCGATGAGCAGTATGGGCAGACCTGCCTTGTTGGCCAGCTCGATGGCCATGCGCATTTCCTCGCCCGGTTTGATCCCCAACTGATCGGCCATCCTTTGTTGATATGCGCTTAATACTAGACTAGCCGTAACCATCGTCGCCCGCCCCTCGCGTATGACCTGGAACAGGTCCATTTTAGCTAAAGAATCAGGGTTAACGATCGCGTTGTAGCGGCTAGGGCAAAGCTCCACGGCCACGGCATCATAGGCTTCGGTATTCAACAACTGTTTTACCTTGTCCACGCTGGCCCGTGAAATATGGGCCGTGCCCAGTATCGTTAAACGGGTCCCCGCTACCTCGATCTGGACTAACGGTTCCTGCGCCTCAGAGGCTGTTTTCGGTTCCGGTGTTGCTGCATTCATAAATTTCATTCGTTATGGGAGGGTATGCTGCCGAAAAACCCGTAGCGTTTCCGATTGCGGACTGTGCAAGAGTTCCTCCAAGTCGCCGGTCTCTACGACCTTGCCCCGATCTAGAACTATAGCTGAGCTGCAAAGTGCCGTCACTTCCACGGGATCGTGGGTCACTAATAGGATTGTAAACTGACGATGCTCGGCAAGCGCCAATATTTCACTCAGAAGGTTTGTTTTCATCACCAGGTCGAGCCCCACGAACAGCTCATCGAGGAACAGAAATGCCGGTCGCGTCGCAATCGCCCTGGCCAGCGCAACACGCTGCTGCTGGCCCCCGGACAGCTCACCCGGTAAACGATTGGCTAGTGCCTCTATCCCGCACATGACCAGGGCTTGATCGGCTCGCGCCCCTGCCTTGCGCCGATTCAGTTCGATTGCTGATTGTCCGAGTAGAACATTATCCAACACCGAAAGGTTAGGCCACAATGCCAAATCCTGGAAAACCATCGTTATACCCCGACCATGAGGTGAAATGATAACCTCATTTGCTCGAGAAATGACCTCCCCATTCAGCAGTACTTCCCCCCTGAAGGGGCATCGAGACCTCTCAAGATTCGCAACACCGTAGACTTGCCGCATCCGGAGGGACCAAGGATTGCGGTGTGCTGTCCTGCCGGGATTTTAAGTGAAACCTCTGCCAGGGCGGCTTGTTCCTGGTAGAGTTTAGATACGCCGCAAAGTTCGAAATCAGCCCGGTTCATCATGTTATCTACCCTCCCCCACGTGCCCATACGATCGCCACCAACCCCGCTGACACCAGCATATAGACTAGACACTGCGAGGCTACCAGTGATTCCGGTGCATTGGCCATCACCGTGAAGATAGCAAGCGGTAGCGAGGCGGCCCCGGGGGGGTGCAAAAGCAACACGGTGCCAATGTCGGCCGTGGCCAGCAGCGCAGCCAGGAGTACAGCCACCGCGGCTGCAGGAAGCATGTACGGTAAAGCAACTTTACGAAGATAGGTTAGTAGCGGTACACCATGAATCCCCGCGGCAAGTGCCCATGAGACAGATGCGGACCCCCATGCCCGCATACCGAGAACTGTCGCGATGGGAAAAAAGCGCAAACCTAGCGCAAGGCAGACCGTTACACGACTACGAAGAACCGGGTCCGCCCAGGCGGGTGCATCCGCACCGAGATAGACGAAGCCTAGCGCAGTCAATGCCGGCGGAAGAGAGAATACTGCGAAGGCAGCCCCCAGCGTCACCGTGCGCAGACGATTCTGTCGGCCGACCAAGAACGCCAGCAACAAGCCTAGTGATGCCGCAATGGCACCCGCGCCGATGGCGTATAGCATCGTGTCTCCAGCCGTACGACTGAGTTCAGATAGTGCCCTGGAAAATGACTCGCCATTGTGTAGCGGCAAAGTCAGGCCCAAGATTTAGAGTAATGACGCCCAGTAGTACAAAGAGGATCAAGGTCGCCAATGCTAAGCCAGCCATTTTATTTTGCCGCACTCGCCGCAAACCACGAGTTTGCCGCGCCAACATCGAACTGGCGATACGCGGACCGGCTAAATAGGCCAAAGGCACCGCAAATAACAGCACCATCACGGTCAACGCCACACATTGCTGGGCCGCCAGGCTAAAATCGTAGAGCGCCGAAAAACCAGTCATAATCTCGGAGGCGGCCGTTCGCAAGCCGAGGATCTGACCGGGGCCGGGATCGGAAAGGGTCAGTACCCCACCGAGCCCCGCGGCCAATAGGGCCGGTGTTGTCGCATACCTTGTTGCATACCGAAAGACACTTCTCTCTCCTCCAGCAAGGCGGGCCGCATCCACCTGGGAGCCGGACAAGGCGATGCAGGCCGCATACGACATCAGCAAGACCAGTGGAAAGGTGGTCGCGGAGAAGACGATGATACATCCCCTAATTCCTGAGAAAAAATCAGTCGCGGCAGGACCGAATCGAGCGATTAGACTAGACCAACCGATAGCCCAGAGGACTGATGGAACCAAAAGAGGAAGCGTTGAAAACGCGAGCAGTGTCTTACGTCCGGGAAATTCATAGAAGGCGGCCAGCACCCCAGCCGGTAAGCCAATGAGGAATGCCACCGCGCAAACGGCAAGGGCCACTAGAACGCTATTGCCCAGGGCGCTCCCGAACCCGCCGCTCAATGACCAGGAATACCCACTCGTGGACGCCACAACGTGCCACAAAAGAGGGTGAACCGGTAGCATAACAGTCAAGAACACTAGCACGACACCCACAGTTCGCCATTTTTCGGGCCGCTCCAGTGAAACGCAGGAAATCACCGACCGTCCACCCACTCCTTGAGATAGCCCTTTGACAGCTCGTCGAGAAGACTCGATAAGCGTTCATACTCAACCGACATGGCTATTTTTGGAACGCTGCACTGAGAAGTTATCAAATGATGTGACCGCATCGGCCTTGGTCCACAACCCAACACCGCACAAAGCTTTCAATACCTTGCCAAGGTCCTTCAGGATGTGAGTAGTTACGGTTATTGTTTAGTGACTGCAACGGACCACTCTTGGCTTCGACGAACAAGAGGGTCTGATCGGCGTTCGGTAGGTGAATCAATTCCGAAACATACCTGATTGAGTTTTATTATTCCAACCTAGCGCTCAAAGCAAAGCATCAATGCCCGCTTGACTTGACTGACCGGTCTATTATAATGGCCGTCATGAATGTTGAATCCAATACCCGAACCCGCATTTTAACCTCCGCGCGCGTACTGTTTCACGGCCGCAGCTATACGGATGTCGGGATCAAAGAGATTTGTGACAATGCGAAGGTACAAAAGGGCAGCTTTTACCACTTCTTTCCGTCTAAACGGGATTTGGCGATGGCTGTGATCGATGACATGGCCGACGACTGGGCCCATGGATTCGTTGCCGAGGCCTTCGATCAGGATCTTAGACCTATCGAACGCCTAGACTACATGATAGACGCCGCCTACTACTGGCAAACGGCAGCCAAGGATCTCGAAGGCAGAATGCCAGGCTGTTTATTTGGAAACCTGGCCTTGGAGATCAGTACCCGCGACGAGGTGTTACGGGCCAAGCTCAATGCCGTGTTCAAAAGAACCTGCTCCCGATTCCGTGAAACCCTGGACCAGGCGGTAAGTCTGGGGGAGATTGCCCCTCTGGATTCCGAAGCCACCGCCCAGGCGATGCTCGCCTTCCTTGAAGGCGTGATCCTACTGGCAAAGACACGAAATGACCCAGAGGTGATTCGTATTTTAGGTCCCGCCATCAAAACACTGCGCATTGAGCAAATGAACTGAAATTTAACCGTATTTTTTTGTCTTCATATTTGACCGACCGGTCATCTCTAGGCGGTAGAACCGCAATAAACTTAAAGGAGTAAACCATGACGTACACCGTACAGACCTTGAACGCAAGAGGCTTAAACTGTCCGCTGCCGATACTCAGGACAAAGAAATTCATATCTTACTTAGCCCGGATGTTTCATAAATTATACACGTCCTCGCTTGATCCTTGTTTCCACAAGAAAATTTTCTCAGTCAGCCGTAATCGTGGATACGCCACTCCTTCGGAAAATTCCTTGTGGAAACAAATCTCTACGCGATCATCGTGCAAATTCATGAAATATCCGGGTTAGAATCAGGCGAGATCCTCGAGGTCACCGCGACCGATCCAGGTTCTGTCAAGGATCTGGCGGCCTTCTGTACTCAAACCGGTAACGAAATGCTGTCTAGCGAAAAAATGGGCGTCAATTTTATATTCCGCATCCGCAAAGCCTAAACCAAGAAGGAGCACACTATGAGCACTACAGCACCCCTTATCGACATACCAACCAAAGACCCAAATACATGGTTCGATCAGCGTTTTGAGCAAAAAATGGCTGAACGAGAGGCTGCCCACACCCCGGCGATGACTATCATTGCCACCAAAGGCACCATGGATATGGCCTATCCCCCTTTTATACTGGCCTCTACAGCTGCGGCCTTGGGTTGGCAGGTTTCCGTGTTCTTTACCTTCTATGGGCTGAATCTGTTGAAACAAAAATTAGACCTTAAGGTGAGCCCGCTGGGCAATCCCGCCATGCCCATGAAAATGCCCAATGGACCTACCTGGATCAAAGGCAAGGAGCTTCCCATTCCTACCTCTATCATGACGCTCATGCCCGGCTTCGAAAACATGGCCACCCAAATGATGCGCAAAACCATGGATAAAAAAGGTATCGCGAGCATCGAAGAACTACGCGAATTGTGCATCGAGGCAGACGTCAAACTGATCGCATGCCAAATGACGGTTGACTTATTCGACTACGGTAAAGACGATTTCATACCTGAAATCGAAGAATGGGTGGGCGCAGCAAGCTTCCTACCCCGAGCGTTAGACGCCGATATTAATCTCTTTATGTGAACTAATGGGGCCTCGGCCCCTTTGTATTGTAGAAAGGGGGTTAGCCGAAAATACAGTTTATCAGCATCGTCCCCCAACCTGTCCTTTATGGGTACCGGTAGTCGTGGTCAATTCTTAGAATGGATTCTTTTCCTTTTGCTGGCACTTCAGAACCGACACCTGGGTAGTAGGTCACGCTTATTGAGGATAGGAGCACTACAATTTCACCCATCGCGATGCTGTTCCCGCAATCTACCGAAAAATCTATCTCATTCTTGTCCTCCTACGCTACAATCACTCAGGTCTGCCTGCTTTACTAGAACAGTAACCAACGGAACCATGTTAATGAAAGGTTTATTACACGCCATTACCAGTCCTCGACAAAGAAAATACCTTAAGCACATGCTTGCTTACCTCAGGTTACTGATATTCTGGTCAAGCAAACCGAAGACTAAATTTATCGTATTCACCCAAAGCCGATGTGGAAGTGGATTACTGGCCACCCTTCTGATGAATCATTCAGACATTTTCGTCGATGGCGAAATCTTCAATTCGGATCAGAATTTCAAGGTAAGTTCGGTAAGACGGTATTTGGAGGCGAGGAGCAGAAGGTCCATAGCGGACAAAAAGGATGTATACGCTTTCAAACTAAAGCTTCATCACCTGACCGATCACCAAGGTCTGTCGTTCGATGAGGCCCAAACGTTTATTTCGTCTCTGCATACCCAAGGCTGGAAAATAATCTATCTGCGTCGAAATAATTTCTTCAGAAGATCTCTTTCCAGTCTTGCCGCCCAACAACGTGGAATTCGACACGTTCATTCGAAATCCGATAAACTGCAGAAAATCCATGTGAACCCCGATACCCTGCTGAATCGTATCAAGGTGTCCGAAAAACGTGTGGAACTTGATCAAAAAGCATTGGAGGGCTTACCCCACCTACTTATTGAATATGAGAAAGAACTCCTTGATCAGAGCAAACATTCACAGACTTGCAATAAGATCTTCGAATTTCTGGGTATACCTACAGTAGAGGTAGAAACTAAGCTGACTAGAACCAGCGCAAATGATCTGTCCAAGATCATAGAAAACTTCGATGAGGTGAAATCAGTGATGGAAAGCTCCAAATACAGTGACATGCTAACTTCGGACTAGACCCTCAATGACTCAACACGTTCCAGCACCCGCCTCCCCCCGCCACTCAATTGTACTTGTGGTACCGCCAATTAACGGAGTACTACGTTTGAGCCCTTCCCTGTCCAGCCCTTTCGACTTCTGCAGCAGGACCTAACTATGGACAAGTTCATTGTGATCGGAGGAATGGCGAGAAGTGGTACTAACTTGACCCGTCGAATTATCGGTTCTCACTCTCAAGTTGCGATACCTCCCGCCGAGTTTCAATTTATTAAGCGGCATCATCAAGGAAAGAGTGTACAGCAGATCCTGACAAATGAGCGTCTCGCTCAATGGGAGCTGGACCTATCGGATCTTTATGCCCTAGAACCAGGAGAGGCTTACGTAAAAACCCTGCAGCGCTATGCGGATAAATTAGGTAAAAAAATCCCTGGCGAAAAATCACCCTATAATGAATTTTACATCGATACTATTGAACCCTGGCTAGCGAATTTTGACTTCAAGTTCGTCCTCATGCTTCGCAACCCCTTCGACGTACTCGCCAGCTACAAACACAAGCCTTTTGGCGTTGGAATTAACCCCAATGATGACGCCTGGGTACCGGCCTTTGTTGAAAATTGGCGCAGGTCTGCCACCATAGGCCTAGCTAAGGCGCACACGCATCCCGAACACTATTTTGTACTCAAGTACGAAGATTTAACCAGAGATACTGCTACTAAAACCAAGGAACTTTGTCGCTTCCTAGGCATTGATTTCGAGAAAGAACGTATGCTGAATCTCGCCGATTTTTCTAGTAATAGGGATAATACCAGCTTTTCCAGCGATGCTCAGAGTCAAGCTCAGGGTAAGATATATCAATCACCAAGTCGTAAAAAACATTTGACGAAAACAGAGATAGAAGCCGTTCGTAAAACTTGCGGCGAACTCGCTTGGGCGTTAGGTTATCTCGATGAGGACTTTACCCCCTCTCCACTCTCGCAACGCAAACAGCCCAAGTTGAAGCGGGGATACCTTCGCTTGTTAAAATTACTGCGTTCCGGGTTGCGGAAAGAAAAACGCCGTTCATAAGGACTTGCCTGAGGAATGCTACCGACACACTACCCTATCTAGCTTGCCCGATCGTCCGTCTCCAGCGCCAGTTAGGGAAGTTATTTCATCCGCATTCCTAACTGGCGCCAATCTCCCCCCGCCATTCGAAGGTACTTGTAGTTATACCCTTTAAATCAGTACGCACACCGGCCAAGATGGCATCCGATGCGTAAGGACCGAACGTTGTCTTCGAGCCGTTGTTTGAGAATAGAAAAAAATCCTTTCCACGCTTAGTCTCTACAGTACATGCTATGGCCTCTTTTTCCGGCACTTCGATGCGTTTGATGCTTGGTTTATTTTCTGCCTCATCTTCGGGAGATGGGTATAACAAGGTGATAAATACCTTCGATGTAAAGGCCTGTGCCTTATAGATAACCACTGGAGCAGCTGTCTTATGGTGGTGATCCACCGAGTACCATCCTTGAATCGGTCGCTCTTGACCCGCGACACATGAAACATCGATTTCCTGGGGACTGGCCGGCAAGATGTGTAAACGAGACGCTTGTTGTTTGGAGTTCAACACTACCCCTTGTTCGCCTGATTCAGATATCGTCATCTGCGGTGAGCAATGGAAAAGCAATTGGTAATCGTGGATTTTAGAGGCCTGTAATTCATCTACGATCACCCAATAATCCGGTTTAACAAAAAGAACATGACGTGTATGCACAACATCATTGACGATGCGTGGAGATTTAGGCCTCTTTAATTCAAACTTGCCATAGCCTTCGTTGTATTGAGCTGCAACATAGTCAAAGGCTTCCTGGCAGACCCAGCTTGCGTAATCTTTTGTTGCGACCTTCGGGCTTCGATGAACATCATGCCAACGTCTGATTTGACTCAGGCCATCTACCAATACGGTGTTGTGTCCTTGGGACCCTACAAAATATTTTCGATATGGGTCAGTCTTTTCATAAGTATATGACCCAGAATCCACAATAAAACTCTGTCCATATGCAAACAACTCAATATTCAGCTTATCCTCATGACCATGGAAGCCACCATAGGGCCCCGCATCAAACAACAAATAACGTGCCTGCCGTGACCAGTCGCTACGCATAATATATATGCCCGCATCCCTGATCGCCGTGGATGTGTCATGAGGTTCAATCCCTCGCTCCCCTGCTGTGGCACTGTAGATATAGTCCTCACGTGTGAACTTTTCTCCAGCACGCATCAGTCGCTCATGTGAGTACAGTATAAAGCCATCATTAATTTCCGGAAAACTTCCATCCGGCCGTATCATTCTAGCCAGAACGTGATACATCCTTTCGATCCATTCCCTAAGATCTTCTTTGGGCAACTCAATACGATTATTTTCAAGCAGATCGTAAGTCTGCTCGAATTCGTCGATCACCAACCATTGATAACCCGTTGACACCTCTATCTGTGAACCATCTTGATTAATTTGGCGGCACAGCGCATCTTCCAGACGATACAATGCCATTTCACGCCACTGTTGGGCCTCTCGATACTCCGAAAAGTAGATACCCACACAGACCAGGCCATTGCTTTCCCGAATTAAATGATTGAGCTTACTGGTAAAGAGCGTTAGAAACTTTGCATGATCGTAAATGGCGCGTAGCATCTTGAGCTTTGCATCATCGCCAAAGCTAGGCGATGAGTAAAACATAGCATACACAGGTATCCAACTGATCCGCATTCGCAAAGCCACTTCCATCAATCGCCAGGTCGGGCTCGTTTCATCCTTATATTTTGGGGGTGGGTTCTTATCGATCCAGTCAAGCATTTGAGAAACGAACGCCTTTGCATATCGTTCATTATTTGTGCGTGTATAGGCCAGTCCTAGAACGGTCCACCACTGGTGTCTGTTCAAGCGGAAGAGCCATTCCCGATTTGAAGTCGGATTTTTAGTCCAATTGATCCCTCCATCGGCAGAACGCAGTGGGTTATCACTAGTGTAGGTTAATTGATTATTCAATATAGATTCAGCGCTGCTTACCAGCGCATCATCATCAAGAGCAGCCAAATCCAGCCGTAAGTCGGTAATTTTTTCAGGCACACCCAACCAGGATGAACCAATTCGGTTTCGATAATGATCGATCAGGGTCTGATTGGCCTGCGTA
>JAAEPA010000365.1 GCA_024222475.1 Gammaproteobacteria bacterium
AAAGTCCGCGCTTAGAGAAGATCCTGACATCATCCTAGTAGGAGAAATGCGCGATCCGGAAACAATTACCATGGCGATGATGGCTGCGGAAACCGGTCACCTCGTGTTTGGTACGATGCATACTACCTCTGCCGTTAAATCTATCGACCGATTGCTCGATGCCCTTCCCGCGGAACAGCGGGAACAGGGTAAGTTATTTTTATCTCAGAATTTGCAAGCGGTTGTCACCCAGGTACTGGTAAAGTCCGATGATGGCAGATGCCGTAGAGCCATTGTAGAAATTATGCTGATGACCAATGCAATATCCAATCTCATCCAATCGAATAAAACCTTTCAGATCCCTAACCAGATTCAGACGGGGCGTGGAATGGGGATGCAGCTCCTGGATCAAGCATTGCTGGAGGCTGTACAACAAAAACAGATCGATCCGGATGATGCCTATTTGCATGCTAACGATAAGAAGAAGTTTCAGAAATTTGTTACTGATCCCGCATTGCTTCCCAACATTAGTATGGTATAGCTCCCGGCGCTCCCTTTGCGCTTAGAGCATGTGCATACATTCGCACTCAAACTCCTGAACCCTGCAAGCCCTTTCGAATTATTTGTAAACGGAAAGATAAAATTAGCAATCTGATCGGTCCCATTGTATACCAAGGAGAGAAACCGGATAAATGAAAACACTCGAAGACTTTCTGGAGAAGATGGGTGTACAGGAGGGTTCCGATTTGCATCTGGTTGCGAGTGATCCGCCTCGAATGAGGCATCATGGCGAGATTGTTACCCTGGATGACAAACTCCTAACTACGGAATGGGTGCACGATAGCCTATATGCGATAATGCCGCCGCGGATTCAACACCTGTTTGAACAGTACGACAATGCGGATTTTGCCTTTGAACGGGAAGGTATTGCCCGATATCGCGTCAATGTATTCAGACACCTTGGCGGAATAGGTGCGGTTTTCAGGGCAATTCCTATCTCAAGTTATTCCTTAGAGCAGCTGGCATTACCTGCAATCATATCGAGTCTGTGCTTGCAGAAGCAGGGTCTGGTATTGGTCACGGGCAAGACCGGATCCGGAAAGTCGACATCTCTGGCAGCCATGGTCAATCAAATCAATGAGACCTTGCGAGGGCACATCCTGACCATAGAAGATCCTATCGAGTTTGTGCATCAAAAGAAACAATGCTTGATTAGCCAACGTGAAGTAGGGGAACACACCAGCAGTTTTGCGAGTGCGCTGAGATCTGCATTGCGGGAAGATCCGGACGTGATATTGGTCGGAGAAATGCGTGATTTAGAGACCATAGGCCTGGTGGTTACCGCGGCTGAAACCGGTATCCTGGTGATGGGCACCCTACATACCAGCAGTGCGGCAGGAACAATTGACAGGATCATCAATACCTTTCCAGCTAAAAAACAGCCTCATATTCGAACTATGTTATCGACCTCATTGAAGGGGGTGATCACCCAGCAGCTGGTGCGTCGCGCCGATGGGCAGGGCAGGGTTGCAGCGGTGGAAGTTCTGATCAATACACCCGCTGTCGGTAACATTATCCGGGAAGGCAAGACGGAGCAGCTTCGCAACGTTCTACAGGGAGGTAGCCTGACAGGTATGCAGAGCATGGATAGCGCATTGAAAAGGCTCTTGGATGCTGAGTTGATTGCCGGGCAGGATGCCTATGATGCGGCTTACGTGAAAGCGGGCTTTGAGCAGTAATACGTGGTCGAAATGGCTTGACAGAGGAGGATTCGGAGTTTCGTTTGGCGCAAATTGTGCAATTCCTTGCTTGCTCAAATTCCCTAAACTTCATGATCACACACTTAATCCGGATGTTTCATAAACTAAACAGACCCTTGCCTGATCCTTGTTTCCACAAAAAAATCTCAGTTGGCCGTAAACGTGGATACACCACTCTTTCACAAAAATCTCTTGTGGAAATAAACCTCTACGCGATCATCACGCATTTTCATGAAACATCCGGGTTAAGAATCAGACACGCTCTTTCATTGATCGGCATCGCAGGCATGTTCTTGTTTCCCGCAATCTTGAGCGCCGTGGACGATGTGCTGGTATTGGGGCTGTTTCGTGATAAAGTGGTTCTGCTGATCGATGGGAAACGCCGGGTCCTATCCATTGGGGGGCGCAGTCCTGAAGGTGTGGTTTTAGTCAGTGCCAATAGTTCTCAGGCAGTGCTCGAAATACAGGGGCGTCGCTCGATTTACAAACTTGGCAGCCGTGTATCTACGTCTTTCGCCAAGGCTGTAAGCAAGCGGATTACGATTTATAGGGATCCTAAGGGAACATATACCACAGTAGGATCGATCAACGGATTTCCGGTTAATTTTCTCGTCGATACTGGAGCCTCCGCGATTGCTATGAGTGCTCAGGAAGCCCAACGGCTCGGTATCAGCTATAAATTAGAGGGCCGTAAAACTCGCATCCAAACGGCTTCAGGAACGGCCTTGGCCTATGTTGTGAGGCTTGTAACGGTTAAAATAGGAGATATCCAACAGCGCAATGTACAGGCATTTGTCATTGAAGGCGAGGCCCCGAGTACGGTATTGTTAGGCATGTCTTACCTGAACCGTTTCAATATCTTAAATAAAGGATCGGTTATGCACCTGGAACAGAAGTACTAGGAGCCTGTCCGAGAATAGAGAACCTGCTGCGGAAAAGCCATTTTGGCCGGATTACCCGATTAAATTCGTTAAATATGCCCAATATTCGCCTTATTTAATCGAAAAATCTGGCTCTAAATGGCTTTCCCTCGCTACAGCCCCTATTCTCGGACAGGCTCCTAGGCGGCTGTCCGAAAACG
>JAAEPA010000366.1 GCA_024222475.1 Gammaproteobacteria bacterium
ATGGGCGGTGGTACATCCGATAATGCCGCCGCCGACGATGATTACGTCGCGTTTCATGACCCCACGTTCTACCAAACGATGGGTCAGATCAAGCTGGTCAGGAGTGTGCCAGGTTCGCCATCATATTTCTGCAATGAGCCCGTTTGAGACCTTGAAGCGGTGTCGCAGATGCGATGATCCTGACCGAGTTGAAGGCGCAATTTTGACCCTGAGCTGCCCTTCGTTGCATCTTGCACCGGCGTCGGCGATGCGGACTGAACTGTCGGTCACCGGTCAACATTCAAGGTCCGCTATCGAATAGTCATGCCATATACAATTGAATTTGGGAATGTTCAGCGCGACAGCCACCAATTGAATTGGTTGCGCCGTTCGCACTGACACATCCGGCAAAAGGCATGCGCCTCATTTATCCAAATCTCATCAGGCAATTTCCATTATTTTGCACACTTGATCAATCGTAAGGCTGTCTGATTGCGTCATTGATATGAACGCAAGAATTTTGACAAAAAGGTGCTTATGCTCCCACCGTTCAATTGCACAGTACACTCGGTCCTCCGGCGTTGTATCAAGAACCGCAAACTTTGGTGTGAATACAAGAATCCCCTGCACCTCTGTGGGGTCACAGGCAACTACCGAAAGCGAAATTGTCGCCGGGTGAAACCGAACGGTTATTCGCTCAGGCACAGGTTCTTTCGCAATGAAGTCCCTAAGCTCTATGACACTTTGCTTCAAATGGCGGTGCGCTTTTTCATCTACCGCTTGAAGAACTGATGGTGTGCAGAGAACAATGGTAATACTTCGATTATGGCTTCCACCGCTTGAGAGCCAAGTGGAGATCGACGGTAAAAAGTTTTTGTCGGAAAGCAGCGATCTCATATTCTGTGCAGCGATGAATACTTCCGTGGGGTTCCTAGTAAGCAGGCTGTTCCCCGTCAGCGCCTATTGGACCGAATTGGCGAATTGAATAAGAGAGACATCTGGCTCATCGTGACCACCCAGGAAGTGGCAGATGAGACAGAGAAAGACTTCCGAGAAAGTCGTCAAAGATATCCGTCGAGCGACG
>JAAEPA010000367.1 GCA_024222475.1 Gammaproteobacteria bacterium
CTCGTTAACGAGGATACAACATAAATTACACAGTCCTCGCATGAGGCTTAGTGCCACCAGAGTTATTTCCGGGTCTACCGTAATCGTTGATACGCCATTCCTTCGAACAGCCCCTTATGGAAACCAATCTCTACGCGATCATCGTGCAAATCCATGAAAAATCCGGGTTAAGAGGATTTTCTACTGCATGGAGAGTACAGTGACCTTTTTTTCAGAACGAAACACCCTAAGTATATACCCATGACAGGCCGCGTTTACCTTGCATTTACCTATGCTACCCGGATGCTTGCGATATGGTGCCTTCTGCTTGCATGGCAATGGAGCACACAGCATCTGGACTGTCTGCTCAGCATGCTGTTTCTTTTTCCCCTCTGGGGAGCATTGATGCTAGCATCAAGCGAGTTAGCCCTGCTCAAGCGTTTTACCTTTATCGCCCACTATCTCAGACCGACTGGCATACTCGCCCGGTTGATGAGGCGTAAAACGCTACTTTTCTTATGGCAGGGGACCAAGGCCTTGTTCCTTGCCCTGGTGCTTCTCATCAGTGCCACATCATTCGACATGAACCAATGGATGGTATTGCTGGCCGATATCGTGCTGATCTCCGCGCTGGCAGTTATGATGACCCGGTTGGTGCGCAGCGAGGTCATGCCGAACTATGCCGAACCACTGGCCCATAATTGGGTCCATAGGATCAATGCAATCCTGTTGTGGCTGGGTTCCGCGCTGGTCATGTTTTATACACCCAATGAAAACTACCAAGGAATGCATTGGGAGGATGTGGTGTATTTTAGCACCTCGCAGGTGATGGTGGTCTGTGATCCCTTGGCGATACTAGCCCGTCTAAACGCGGTTAGCGAAGCACTGGCTTGGTGGGCCGCCCAGAATTTTCTTGATGGGCTGGAACGACCCGTGCAGGTCCTAATGGCCTGGATCGCATTTGTTGCCTCGTTTGGCATCTCATTTCTCATCGCCTGGGCCTATAGCCGCGCCCTCATCGGAGTCATGGCGAAGCCATGGCGGTTTTTTTCCGTTGACCGGCCTTCTAACCCGGATGGTTCATAACAGCACACGCACAAGAAGATTCGCTCAGTCGACCGTAATCATGGCAACGGCCTTCCATGACTGATCCCCAATCAACAAGCAAAACACCGAACCAATCTACGGGAAAATGGTTCTGGAGCGGCTTTATCCTTATTCTGCTGACCGGTGTATTGATCTGCATATTCGCAGCTATCCGCGGGGGAAAACAGTGGGTTGAGGACACCCTGGAGATTACGGATACATTGCCAAAGCGCTGGACCCAGGTCATACGAGTCACCTTGTCGGGCGGTCAGAGTCTTTATATTGATCACGCCTCGGCCCCCCATATTCAAACCGAAACGCAGAACTGGCTCGAACACCGCCATGAACAGGATCAAAATCATCTACTGACCACCCTCGACCGAAAAGCCGACGCAGTATTCGAGAAAGCAACCCAAAACATACCGGCATTCGCGGACTGGTACTACTCCCTCAAGGGTGAATACACCCGGCTGTTCTACGCCGCCTTTGGCGATCTACCCAGCCACATCTCACAACAACTCCAACAACTGGTATTTCAACCCGCCGGGACGGCCCAGGCCATTGACGCCCTGGCCGTCAATATGGATGCCCGAATAGCGGATCAATTGAGTCACGCCATCATTGACCTGCAAAGTATGCTGGCCCGCCTGGTTCGCGCTCATCAGCTACTGCCGGAGGAGATCGATGTAGAGATCACTGGACAGTGGGCACTTGGTAAGCCGCTGGCAGCTCGCCTTGAGGCATCACTCTCGCTGACATCCCAAGATTTCGCTCGCCAGGGAATAGCCACCTCCACGGGGGTAACCGCATCCGCTGTCACGGCTAAAAAACTGGGCGCCATGACCATAGCCAAGGCCTCGTCCAAGATTGCCGGCAAGTCATCCGTGGGTATACTGGCCTCGGCAACCTCGAAACTCGGCCTGAAATCAGCCGCTAAAGCGGGAGGAACATTGGCCGGTGCGGGTAGCGGTGCGGCAACCGGCGCGGCGATCTGTACCGCCACCGTGGCCGGTGCCCCCCTCGCCCCCGGTTGCGCCCTGGTAGGCGGCGCATTGACCGGATTGGCAACTTGGGTGTTGGTGGACAAAGCAGTGCTGGAGGCCGAAGAGATATTCACTCGTGAGGCGTTCGAGGATGAACTATACCAAGCCCTGGCCGATCAGCGCAAAGATCTGATCACGACATTAAAATCACAGTATGACAACGCGCTTCAGATAGGCTTCAAGCAGATCGGACAGGATTTTAACCGTCAAATACAGCCGAATAAAACAACACCGACCAAGGACTTTGTGCCAGCTCAGACCACAGCGCGAGAGTGAACCACACGAGCATCCCAACCAGCACCCGCACGCGGCCTAGGGTCGGTATCAGCGCCTGTGAGTGGCGAATTCATAATTATTACTTAACCCAGGATGTTTAAGCTGGGATGTGTGCAGAGAAGAAGTGTAGACGAATACGTGGATTTGATTACCTGGCAAAGGTGATTACCGGAGTGAAATTTCGAGATGGTGTTGAGGTAACTTCGGCCAACCAGGCCGCCGCCTGACACAATAATGTGTAAACGCCAGATTCGACAACAGCTCAACAAGGCCGGGTTGCCCATATAGCCACCGTCCCAGTAATCTTCGTTGTCAATCCCCACTGCCTTGAATCTGTTAAGCACTGCTCTGTCCTGCTGACATCTGAGACGCAAAAAAAGCGGTTAGTGTTGGACATTCAAGAGGCCACGTCAGGCGGGTGTTCAGTCACCATCGCTCCAGTCGCCTCAGTTCGGACCGGCTCCAGCGCAGCTGCTGTGCAAGCGAGCCGCCCAGCTCGTAGAGCACGGCCCAGCCGGCCTCTCGTTGCCGCTTCTCCGCGAGCGACTCGATCGCCTGGCGGTCTAGCGTCAGCAGTTCAACGTCTTGGGTCACGACAGCTGTCGCAGTGCGCGGCGCGGGATCCAGAAAACCGCCTTCGCCGAAGAACGAGCCAGGGCCGACTTTCGCGAGGCGCTTGTAGTGATAGACGCGCGTCGGTAGTCGGATTTCCACCTCCCCCTGCAGGATAAAGTAGAGGCTGTTGTCCAACCCACCGTACTTAAACACCATCTCTTTTCGCTTGAAGGACAGGGGGCGCATTACCGCTTTCAGGGCCTCCCGGGTCTTGGGTTTCAGGCGTCTGAAAAGTTCGTTCTGTTCCAGCTTCACGCGCTGGGTTGCCTGGACCGGCTCGTAGCCGAGGTCCTTGAGCAGCTCATCCTCCGCATATTCCAATGCTGCATCATTGCTATTGAATGTCTTGACTTTCGGTAGCTCGTCCTCAGGCCCCAGCCAGTTCAACAGCTTGTGCATCTTGCGTTCCATGACAGCGCTCTTGCGCACGTCAGCATAGAGCAGGTGCCCTCCATGCGCAGTGAGCCGCTTCAGCATCTGGCGAAACAGATTGAGCCCCGACATGTCCAGAGACTGGACTCGCCGCAGGTTGAGGATCATCCAGACCGGACGGTCCAGATCGGGCATAAGCTCGGTGAACAGACGGTCCACGGTGCCAAAGAACAGGTTGCCGCGCAGCTCGAAGTAGAGGATGCGATCGCCATGCTCGTCTAACAGCTTGCGTTCTTCCTCGGTCCGGTAATGCAGCGAGTGGCGCTCCTTACCAGTGGCCCGCTCGTGGATGATCCGGGCGCGGACCTGTCCGCGCAGGAACAGGAATGCAGAGCTCACCACCCCCACGGCGACACCGACCATCAGATCAAAGGCGAGCGTGGTGGTAACCACCAGCAGCGCGACCGTGCCGTCAAGACGTGTCGTGCGTCTGCGCAGCCAACGCACGACGTTCCACTCCAGCATGCCGATGCCAACGTAGATGATCACCCCGGCCAGCACGCTGATGGGCAGGGCATTCCCAACCGGTCCCAGAAACAGAATGAGCACGATGAAGGTCAGGCTGGATACTATGGCTGACCAGCGTCGGCCACCGGTCTTGATCGCCACCAGGGTGGAACCCTTGGTGCCCCCGCCGCCTATCCCACCGAGCAGACCGGCGATGGTCTGACCGATGCCTTGGGCGGCCAGCTCCCGACGGGCGTCGTGTCGCGCGCCGGTCTCTCCGTCGGCGACGACGGCCGTCAGCAGACAATCCATGGAGGCGAGGACCGCGAGGGTCAGGGCCGAGACCAGGATGAGTTCCCAGGGCAGACTGGTAAAGGCGGAGGCGTCCACATCGAATCGGATGGCATCGAGCCCCGGGATGGTACCGACCAGCCATGACTCGGGGGTCGGTACCGGGGCAGCAAGCATGATCAGGTGAAACGCCGCGATGCCCACCAGCAGCCCGCTGATGATGCCGGGAACGGCCGGGAGAACCCGTGGGGCAAACTTGATGCCGCCAAAGGTGATCAGGGCGGTGGCTGCGGGCACCACCATCCAGCCGGAGCCGATCGCCTGGGCACCTTCGCCTGTGAGGATGTCGAGCTGGGAGAGAACCATGAGCACACCGATGCCGGTGACGAGGCCGGCAACGGCAGGATAGGGGATGTACTTGATAAGCTGCCCGCCACCCGAGATTCCGAGCAGGAACTGGAACAGGCCCGTTAATAACATGATAGCGACGAGGGCCAGCAGAAGACCCTCACCCTGAACGCCGTGCGCGGCCACGGACGCCAAGCTGGCGGCAAGCAGCATGGTCACAGGGCCATTGGGGGCGCTTATCATGCCGATTGTGGCCCCGGTCAGGCCGGAAACCAGGGACAGGACAGCAGCGCCCATCAGCCCTGCCAGCGCACCAGCGGATGCGTCAAACCCCATGGCAGCGAACAGGGCGACGCCCAGCCCCATGGATTGGGGCAGGGCCACTGCAGTCCCCGCAAGGCCACCCAGAACGTCACTAGCCCCGAATTGGGCTCGGGCGGTACCGCTGAGAGGTGGGGCTTTTTTGGCTGAATTGGTCATGTTGCACAAGGCTCAACGGCTAGGGAACCAGAAACCCAAATTACAAGCTTATTAACAATTTTGTCTACAGAAAAACCGTTAGAACTCATCATAACAATTCTTACTCGAACATCCATCCCCATTCCAACTGGATGCACATCGATCACTGTCCCAAATAGAAAAACCAAATTGCAGATAATAATAACTCAGTGTGTCTCGAAAGACACACTGAGTTATTCGAACAGAGAATGATGTTCTTACCCTATTCGGTCATATGCCTCCTCCCAATTCTGGTCCCGGAGGGTTCGGTAGTGGATTATATCTTCCAATTCCGCCTGTGGTGGCAGGGTCTTAGCCATTCGTTTGGCGTAATAGTAGATCCGTTTGAGCTTGTCGATCACCGAGGTTTCTATGGTGTAGGCCTGAAGCCGGTTGGGCTCTTTGGTGGAAAGGTGTTGAGCCTGATGCATCACCGCAGAATCCACCAGCGTGTTGATCTGCGCCTTTTTATTAATGACCTCCCATGCTATCCGGTAGTCATTATTGGACACAGCCTGTACTGAGAGCGTAACGGCATTGGATATCTCCTCGCCGATTTGGGTAAACGCATTCCGTGTTTGTTCACTAACCGTAATGCCCGCATCGAGGCGCTTTTGCCCCAGGTCCACCAGATCGGTTTCTATCAGGTCGCCGATATTCTCCATATCATTGGCGGCGGCCATAAGATCCACGAGTTCTTGGGTCTGCTCATCAGACAGTCCTCTGCGACTGACGCGGCCCAGATAAGTAATGATTTGAGCATGAAGTTTATCCACCTGATCATCCATTTCGGTGATTTTCGCTAGCGTGTCTCTATCTCCATTCACAATGCTGGGTACGATCTGGGCCAGCATTTCTTCAACGACCACGCCTGCACGCCCTATCTCCCGTCGTGCTGCGTCCAAGGCCAGCACCGGGGTGTTCAACAAGTCGCCATCCAGGTATTTGCTCTGCACGGCGTCTTCGACTTCAAGTGGTTTATCCGGCACCAGCCACTCGCAAAAACGGGCGAACAAACTGGTCAGCGGTAGAAAGGCGAAGGCAATACCGACATTGAACAGGGTGTGGGCGTTGGCGATCTGCCGCGGCGTTTCCGCTGCCAATTTGTCCAGCCCTGTCAGGCCAGCTTCCACCGGTGAGATATAACGCACGAACTCGGCGAGTTGAGGAATGAAGCCGATGATCATGGCCACCCCAACGATCTTGAAAGCGACATGGGCCACCGCGACCCGCAC
>JAAEPA010000368.1 GCA_024222475.1 Gammaproteobacteria bacterium
TGCAACGCTGCATTGATGAAGGCCTGGTCGGAGGCGAAGGATTTGGGGTAGACGCCAGCCTCATACCGGCCAATGCCAATCAGACACGAGGTATAGAGGGTAAGGACGGGTTGTCGCCGGAACTGACCAGCCGTGCCATTGATGAATATCTTGAAACGCTCGATGACGCAGCCTTTGGTGCTGCTACCAAGGTGGTTCCCAAATACATCTCACCAGTCGATCCGGGTGCCCGTTGGACCGGTGCCGATGGTGGAGCTGCCTATTTTGCCTATTCAACCAACTACCTGGTCGACTTGGATAATGCGGTCATTGTTGATGTTGAACCAACGGTCCCGATAAGGCCGGCCGAAACACTTGCTGCCCGGCGAATGATCGACCGTGTTCACGACCGGTTCGATCTCTTTCCGCAGAAGCTGGTCGGGGACACCGGATACGGCTCAGCTGAGATGCTCGGCTGGCTGGTCGAGGAGCGAGGGATCGCACCGCACATTCCCGTATTGGAAAAATCAAAGCGCACAGATGGAACCTTCTCGCGAGAGGACTTCACCTACGATCCAACTGAAGATAGCTACACGTGTCCTGCCGGAAAAAACCTCCAAAGATCTCGCCGCAAATTCCGCAAACCCCGATCCTCAAATGCAGATAAAGACGGGACGATCCGATATCGCGCAAGCAAGCACGATTGCGACAGCTGTGCCTTGCGAAGCCGGTGCTGCCCGACACAACCTGCGCGCAAAGTCACACGGTCCGTCCACGAGGCGGCGCGTGACGTTGCACGCGACATTCGCAAGACCGACGCTTACATGACCTCATTCATTCAACGACGAAAGGTCGAAATGCTGTTTGCTCACCTGAAACGATATATCGGGGTGTCGATGATGCGATTACGCGGACCAAAAGGAGCAAACGAGCAATTCCAACTGGCAGCAACCGCCCAGAACCTGAGAAAACTCGCCAAAATGGTCCCCGCACCGGCCACATCGTGAAGGAAAAGCAGTTCAACCAAATCCAAGATTCAAGGGAAAGCGCCAAATCCAAGGTTTTTTCAACAGTATCCGGACAAACCTGCCGTTGAGATTTCATCACTGAATGGCCGGTTCTGTGAAGGGTTTCGGAGCTCAACCGGAAGCTCTGGCAAAGCTTGACACACACACTTTGTGCCACGAGCTTCCTTTTCGCCCATCTGTGCGAAATTTCGAATCATCTGCTTTTCGGTCAAGCACGTTGTCATGCATTTTTGCCTTCTTTGCGACGGATAACGCCATTAGCCCGACGCGTATGTGGTGTAAACGGCCAAACTCAGACCTACAAGGTGTTTCTCTGAGTTGCGATTGACTTAAATCAATGACGAACAGAGCTCTTTGATTGTAGTATTTAATACGTGGAATTGTAAGATTGGCGGACCCTAGAGTAGTTGGCGGGTTGGCATGTCAA
>JAAEPA010000369.1 GCA_024222475.1 Gammaproteobacteria bacterium
TAGGTGGTACGATCCTCATGACCGGGGACAGCCAGGCTGGGGTAAAGCCCAACCTAAACGCCGACGATTTGATCAGTTCTTTACCGCAACTTGCACAAAAGGTCGATCTTGAAGTCGAACAACCAGTGCTAAAACCGAGCGGTGCATTGACAATAAGCGATATTGCAAAGCTCGCTGCCAGGGTGCGTGATATCGAGCAACGAGGTGTGGATGGTGTCGTCGTCATTCAGGGTACCGACACGGTAGAAGAGACGGCATTCGCTCTGGATCTCATGATACGAGCATCTTGCCCTGTCGTTATCACGGGTGCCATGAGAAACCCATCAATGGCGGGCAGCGATGGCCCTGCCAATCTCGTCACGGCCATATCTGCGGCAACTTTTCCAGAAATTTCAGATTACGGTGTGATAGTCGCGTTCGATAACGAACTTCATCTGGCCTGTCATGTCGCTAAACAGGATTCCATTAAAGTTGACGCATTCAAATCACCCCTATGCGGCCCCATAGGACGCATTGTTGAGGATCGAATTGTTCTCTTTTCAAAGCCGTTAGATCGAAGATCATTTCAATGCGATCTGAGTGAATTGAATGAAGTTCCACCCGTCGCATTGCTTGTCTCATCAATGAATGATGATTGCCGTCTCATAACCGCGGCGGTGGACACTGGCTACAAAGCAATTGTTCTGGCCGCAATGGGAGCCGGGCACGTGCCACCCGAAGTGGCAGACCGACTAGAGGAAGCTGCACTCCATATCCCTGTCGTTTTTTGTTCCCGCAGTCCCGATGGACAGGTATGCAGGCAAACATACGGTTACAAGGGTGGTGAGATGGATCTCCTTCAGCGTGGCCTAATTTCAAGCGGTTGGCTACCCCCACTGAAAGCAAAAATATTAACCACTTTGATGCTTGCCCAAGGCCTCGGAAAGGGAGATATATCCGTGTCTTTACAAGCATATGATGGTGGATCCAAGGAATCCAGTTCACACTGAATCCTGGAAGAGTATATGGCCCCGGGCTCATTGCAATCAGGCGTTAATTTTTCCTATACCCCGGCAAGATGTCCCAAACCTTATATTCATCGTTCTATCGCTGTCGAGCCAAACGGTGTTCGCGGTAGCTTCTCGGCGTTTCGCCGAATTTAGTCTTGAACCATCTGGAAAAGTGGCTGCTGTCCGCGAAGCCGCATTCATACGCGATTTGCGTTATTGTTCGCTTTGAATTCATGAGCCGCCACCGGCCATGTTGCAAACGCATATCACGCCAGACTTCTTGTGGCGAAGCTTTTGCATGTTCGAGAAACACACGATTGAGCTGGCGCACGGTAGATCCCAACATCTGCGCAAGCTTTTGGGTTGTATCGGGTTCGAAAATTTTCTGTCGCATGATTTTTACAGCTTGCTCGA
>JAAEPA010000370.1 GCA_024222475.1 Gammaproteobacteria bacterium
GCCAGTGCCGCATTGACGGCATCGATAGAGTCCTTGTCGAATACATGCACACGCTCCGGCAGAGCGCCTTTTACCGCCAGTTTGACTTCGGTATCGGGTTCTATTTCTAGAAATTTCATGGTTTTTAGACGGATGTTGTTTCCAGTATCTTACGATACGGTCGAAATCTACTTCGTTCTTCACTAACTGCGGCTCCTGTGAGATTAATAAACACTACCGATGGATAGCAATTCTTCAGTTGCTTAATGCCATCTGTGTAATATAGGTGATCCATCTCATGGGCTGGCAACGCGTAAATGTAATAATACGTTTGACCGTCTTCCTCTGAACGTGCTTCGGATTCTTCCGCCGCAGATTTAATCAGCTCTTTATCTGGAACCCTTTGATTTGGTACGAGATCGTCTTCAACACCACATTTCCCTATCAAATCCCTATGAAAGGCATTTATAAAATCACTGCGGCTTCTATCAAGACCCACCTCAGGAGGCAACTCGATTCTGAAGGCAGCCTCAAGACGTCTTTTTTCGGGTTTCTGTATATCAAAGGCCATGTGAAATTTGGCCGCTCTCCTGTCAACGCCCGCCATGACGATCTCTGTTACAGTCTTCGTTGCTATGGGCAAACTCACGGTGACACAGCTAAAAGCGGATTTTTGCGTGCGTACCGACTCGATAATTCCATGGTCAAATATAGCAGGTAGAATCGTGCTCATGACCTGCCTGACAGCATCGACCGCCGGTTTATTTCCTCCCTGCAACAACTCTTTTGCAACCTGGTAAGTTATATCGAGGATCTGTTCAATGTCGTGATTTAAAAGCGCTTCTGCCAGGTTTTCTGCCCGATTTTGTCCCAAGCGAGTATCCAATCTCAGCCTGTCTGCAAGTTTTTCGGTGGCTTCCGTAGACCGCTTAAGGATAGAGGTTAGTTCTCTGCGCGCCCAAGCCAGCCTTTCTTTTCGCTTACCGTAGCCGATCGCTTCGCAAAACCCCGGCTCTTGCAACAACTTCCATAGCGGTGTTGCCCGAAGTCTGCGGGCATCGAAGTTTTCAGGGCAGGAAACGATCACCCCAATGATTTTATCGCCAACGAAGACCGGGCTACCGGAGGCGCCCTTCCATTGCTCGTCATGGCTCACCTCATATTTGGCACCCAACTCGAATTCGGGCTCGCTGTCCGCCATGGAGAAGACCTCACCCTTCATGCCCACCGATCGGCATTCACCATCATCTCTTTCCCCCGCCCGGGCAAACCCCGCACTGCACCAGTGCATTTTATTAGAGAGTTTTCCTTCGGAAACGATGCCCAGTCGATCGACTTTTTCAGGGAATTCGCACTCAATGAGCGCCACATCGAATTCATCACTCCCATCCCATTCCACAAAGGTAGCGGGCCGCCAACTCCGCGCGGAACCGGTAAGATGACACCAACGCACTTCGATCGAATGGGGTTGCTGTCCATCAGGGTAGAGTGCATGCCTGGCGGTGAGTATTCTGTTTTTTGCAATGGGATAGCCGGTGGCAATCTCCCCTTCATCTACCCCTGTGGAAACGAATATCTGTACCAGCAAGTTCTTGTCCACTACTGTCTCCCGCTTTATTCTGTACGTCTAGATGGTTTTCTTTATAATCTCCACGCCTATTTCGGCCTTTTTCTCTTATCGGAGATCTTCACATCGCCCCCGCCTGGCAACTCGGGTTTCAGTGATAACTTTATCTTGTGTAATGTCTGAGAAGACAGCTTGCCACCGGCCTCTGCGTTATAGACCCAGAACTTGACTCCCCCCTTTCCTTGGGCTTCCATAGTCGTGGTGAATTGGAGTTCCACCTCGATATCTCCTACATTGAATTTCAGATCCTCCTTAGCAGCGATTTTTTGCGCCTCTACCAATTCCTGGCGTAGGTTAACCAACATTTCCGACAGTTTTATTTTTTGCACGATCTTACTCTCTAATAATCAAATGTTCCGGACAGATTAGCATGTATTTCTCTGAGTGATTCTATGATTTTTCAGATAAATAATTGCACAAAATATTGGTGCGCACAGCGGCACCCTACACAGACTGAGGACTGAGGACTGAGGACTGAGGACTGAGGACTGAGGACTGAGGACTGAGGACTGAGGTAGGGCACGCTGTGCGCACCATTTGAAATTTAATTTCTGACTATCTATTTGAGCAACTCGAGATTAGTAATTGATTATCAAATATCTTTCGCAGCAATCCCGCGCCAAAAAAGGGACTGATCAGAACGCGGGTTTTTTCTTTACAATTGCAAATGAGTCGAGAGGGCTAACCATGAATGGGGGTTCGGAAACAATCGTCAGCATTGGGGGTTGAGGCGCTGCGGGCATGATGCGTTATGGTTGCCGGAGGGCATCAACAATCGATACCCATTCAATCAGACACCCATCGAGTGTTATACCCATGACGGATGGGTTTTCGGGTGCGGAGAGTGCGTCGTAGTGCCGCAGAGCAAGGCGGAACACGTTCGGCAAAGACGAAGTGCTATGCGTACTGAAAACTCATTCGTCATGAGTATAACGATAAGAGCGGGCTTTGCCATACACCACCCACACCTTACCGTTATGAACCTTTATTGACGCGACTCTATATTTTACTGCCTGTATTTGGGTGGTGAGGTTTGATAACCAGGGTCTGGATAACCCTGCGTTCCACGACCGAAATCGCTAGACCCACCGGAATTGGCACCACCGCCATAGCCACTCGGGGCGCTGGCACCAGGCTGGGCACCGTAACCACCCGGGGCGCTAGTACCAGACTGACCACCATAACCGCTGGGAGCAGATGGACCACCGTAACCACCCGGGGCTCCATAAGCGGGAGCACCGCCATAACCACCTGGGGCTCCATAGCCGGGAGCACCACCATAACCACCCGGGACACCGTAGCCGGGAGCACCGCCATAACCTGGGGCACCATAGCCGTAAGCTGGGCCACCATACCCATAACCTGGGCCACCATACCCATAACCTGGGCCACCATAGCCATAGCCGGGACCACCCCGGTAACGATCATCGTAATCGTAATCCCTATCCCTATCTCTGTTACCTCCAAACCATTTTGAGGGATTCATCCACCTCGAGGGGTTCATGTCAACTGCCTGGGCTACAGGGGCAGATACCAAGCTTCCCAAGCTGACTGTCAAAATGGCTGTAAGACCTAGAATCTTGTTTTTCAACATCGATGCTATCTCCTTTCCTTATTAAATACGATTCATTTAGTTGTCCATCTCCAACTAAGGGATAAATCAGTTTCTGCATTATACCCACCATAAATGGGTATATATTCGGCCTCTAAAACCACGCCCCTTAGATATTCATATCCCTTATTACATATAGTAAACCATTCTTTGCAACATAACGAACAGGGGAGTTTCAGATTTAGATCAATACGGAATCTAATCATAGCGAAAGGCTCGAGAAATGATTCCCGCCAAGCGCCCTCGGCCTTGACATAGTACGATGACGGCCAGGAAGATGGCAATCAAGAGGGGTTTGCTTAGCCCGGATATTTCATGAAATATCCAGGTTAATACCACAATAATTTTTGAGTAGTAACTGCAAGAGAACAGCCATCGATGAACAAACGCGGAATAACACAGAATAAACATCCAGACCAAAATTCAACAGCGACGGTAAACGATCTGCTTCATCTGTTGCAGGAACTATCCAAAGAACTCCACCCCGGACAGCCCCGAAGACATGCCGTGAAACTGGACAGCCGACTGGATGCCGATCTGGGTATCGACAGTCTCGGCCGGGTAGAGCTGCTCTCACGTATCGAGCAGCACTTCGATATTGGCCTACCTGAAGCCACTATCACCAAGGCGGAGTCACCGCGTGATCTGTTGCGGGCTATACAACGCAGCGGCAAGACCGAAGTCTGGCGGCCTTCTCATGCCATTACCGAACCCGAATTCGGTAAGACCGAGATCGCCCCCGATAACGCCCAGACGCTCATCGAAGTCCTGAATTGGCATGTATCAAGTCACCCGGAACGTCCCCATATTCACCTTTACAGCGATACGGATGAAGGCGAAATCATTACCTACCGGCAGCTCAAGGAAGGCGCCCAACACACCGCCGCAGGCTTGCAGGCCCGTGGCCTTCAAGCGGGTGAAACGGTCTGCTTGATGCTGCCTACCGGCAGAGAATATTTCTTCAGTTTCTTCGGCATACTGTTCGCTGGCGCAATACCGGTACCGATTTACCCCCCGATTCGGCTCAGTCAACTCGAAGACCACCTGCAACGTCAGAGCGCAATCCTCTCGAATTGTCTCGCCGCCATACTCATCACCGTACCGGAAGCCAAACACCTGGCCCAATTGCTCAAGGCCCAAGTTGAAAGCCTGCATACCGTGGTCACGCCAGATGAGCTTTCAGCGCAAATGAGCCACGCTCAGGCCCCGGTGGTCGACAGTCAAGACATTGCCTTCTTGCAGTACACCTCGGGCAGCACGGGCAATCCCAAGGGCGTGATTCTTACCCATGCCAATCTGTTGGCCAATATCCGGGCCGATGGCCGGACCATCGGCGTCAATACCGAAGACATCTTCGTCAGTTGGCTTCCGCTTTATCACGACATGGGTCTGATCGGTGCCTGGTTGGGAAGTCTGTATTTCTCGGTCCAACTCGTCATTATGTCTCCGCTGAGCTTTTTAGCACGTCCTCAGCGCTGGTTATGGGCAATGCATCGATACCGGGCGACACTCTCCGCCGCCCCTAATTTCGCTTATGAACTGTGTACTGCCCGTATCGACGAGGCCTCCTTACAGGGCCTGGACCTGAGCCGCTGGCGAGTAGCCTTCAATGGTGCGGAGGCCGTCAGCCCCGAGACCATCGAAGGTTTCTCGCAACGATTCGGGGCCTATGGGTTCCGTGCCGAAGCCATGTATCCCGTATACGGTTTGGCGGAATGCGCGGTGGGCGTGACTTTCCCAGCCCTGAATTTGATACCCCGCATCGATCGTGTAAGACGCGATGCCCTCATGAAAAACTCCCGGGCCACTCTAGCGGAGGCCGATGATGACCAGGCCTTGCGTTTTGTATCCTGTGGCTATCCTCTGCCGGAACATCAGGTGCGCATCGTCGATGCCGCCGGGCGTGAGATTCCCGAGCGCTGCCAGGGACGGCTGGAATTCCAAGGCCCTTCGGCAACCAGCGGCTATTACCGCAATCCCGAGGCCACCCGAAAACTGTTTCACGGGGCATGGCTGGACTCCGGTGATCTTGCCTATATCGCAGACGGTGAGGTGTACATCACGGGACGTGCCAAGGACGTCATTATCCGCGCCGGACGTAACATCTACCCCCATGAACTGGAAGAAATCGTAGGCAACATCGCCGGCATCAGAAAAGGCCGAGTCGCCGTTTTTGGCAGTATCGATTCCCAATCCGCCACCGAGCGCCTGGTAGTGCTCGCTGAGACCCGTGAAACGGATCCCGATATGCTGGCAAATCTGCGTGAACAGATCAACACATCGGTCACTGACTTGGTATGGACGCCACCCGACGATGCGGTTCTAGCCCCCCCCGATACCGTACTCAAAACCTCCAGCGGCAAGATCCGCCGTAGCGCCTGCCGTGAGATCTACGAACGCGGAGAAATAGGAAAAAAACACCAGGCACTGTGGTGGCAACTCATGCGCATGGGCCTCTCGGGCATATTACCGGGGGTACTTCGAGTCGGTCGGTATCTTGGCACCACCCTGTATGGCGCCTATACCTGGCTTATATTCCGACTGCTCGCCATCGTGGTCTTCGTCACCGTGCTGTTACTGCCTCGAAATTCCTGGCGCTGGCAATTCATGCATGCCAGTGCCCGCCTGCTGGTTCGAATCTGCGGGATATCATTGACCATAAAGGGTCAGCAAAACCTACCACCGAAAGGCGCTGCATGCATCTATGTAGCGAACCATTCCAGCTATGTTGACGCCTACGTGGTAGTAGCCGCCCTGCCCCGACAGTTCAGTTTCACGGCCAAGGTGGAACTTACCAAGAACCCCTTGGCTCACCTCTTCCTACGCCGAATCCAAACCCAATTTATCAACCGTCTTGATAAAGAACAGGGAGTGGCCGATGCCCGTCATGCCACCGAGTTGGCCAGAAAAGGAACATCGATGATGTTTTTCCCCGAGGGCACCTTCACGCGCATGCCGGGCCTGCTGCCCTTCCGCATGGGTGCCTTTATTACCGCGGCAGAAGCCAATCTTCCAGTGCTGCCCATCGCCATTCGCGGCACCCGTTCCGTCCTACACCCGGACAACTCACTACCTCGCCGGGGGGCCATCACCGTCACCATAGGAAAACCGCTAATGCCATCCGATATTAAAAAGGGGTTCCAGAAAGCAGATCCATGGAAACTTGGCTTGAATCTGCGTGATGAATCACGCCGCTTTATCTTGCACCACAGCGGTGAACCTGATCTGGGCCATGAACAGGCTCCGGTATAGAGAGTTCATCTAGGAGGCTGTCCGAGAATAGAGAACCTACTGCGGAA
>JAAEPA010000371.1 GCA_024222475.1 Gammaproteobacteria bacterium
ATTCGGCACGCAAGCGTGCCGAATAACGCGAGATGAGTTGTTGTCAGGATAAATTCGTATAACGAGTTATATGGATTTATCCCTCGATCAGTTCTATTGACCCGTTGATGCGTGCCGCATAACCAGTCAATGGAACTGACAGAACCGCAGCCTAATACACTTCGTGATTAGACCGCGAACCTGCACCTCATCTCGCGTTCGCGCCGCCTCCGGCTGCGCGAACGGGCGCGAGCTGTGCCCATTGATGATTCTGCCGCCTGCGGCGTCTCGAACCTTCAATGGAGCTGCCGAACCGCAGCCTAATCCACACACTCAGCTTCGCAGAGGTGTGATTAGACCGTGAACTCGTAGCTCATCTCGCGCCCGTTAGGGCTATCAACGGCTCAAGGAGGCGATTACGAATAATATTAATTGACGTGTTGTATCAAGACGGTGGGGTGGAGATCATAAGTCTTTGAGCTTTAAATAAGACCTGAAATTAATCGAGTCTGATCCAATTTTACCCAGGGAGGGAACAATGAAAACGATAATATCTATAAACTTATTTATTCGGAAGTACTTTCTCGTAATTATTGTTGGTGCTTTGTTTGTCTCGTTAGCTCAACGTAGTGAAGCAGAGGTTACATACCAGGCCACAGCATGGGTGCATCAATCTACTGGCACCAGTTTCGAGCTGAAATCGAGTTTCCAAAGATTTGCAGGCTTCTGGGACAGTCAGCGTTGGCTCGTCGGTGATTTCAACGGTGATGGCAGGGATGACTTGCTAAATGTTTACGGCCGAAAGAAACCAGACGGTAAAATTGAGACCCGTGCCTGGGTGCACCGTTCCACGGGAAGCGGCTTTGAACAGAAAACCAGTTTACAAACACTGGCAGGCTTCTGGGACAGTCAGCGTTGGCTCGTCGGTGATTTCAACGGTGATGGCAAGGATGATTTGCTAAATGTTTACGGCCGAAAGAAACCAGATGGTAAAATTGAGGCCCGTGCCTGGGTGCACCGTTCCACGGGAAGCGGCTTTGAACAGAAAACCAGTTTACAAACACTGGCAGGCTTCTGGGACAGTCAGCGTTGGCTCGTCGGTGATTTCAACGGTGATGGCAAAGATGACTTGCTAAATGTTTACGGCCGAAAGAAACCAGACGGTAAAATTGAGGCCCGTGCCTGGGCGCACCGTTCCACGGGAAGCGGCTTTGAACAGAAAACCAGTTTACAAACACTGGCAGGCTTCTGGGACAGTCAGCGTTGGCTCGTCGGTGATTTCAACGGTGATGGCAAGGATGATTTGC
>JAAEPA010000372.1 GCA_024222475.1 Gammaproteobacteria bacterium
ACCTCCAAAACGGTTTGCCCAGGCCGAATATTGGCACCTTGCAGGATTTCCATCGGACCAGAGAACCGATATCGAATCCGGCTTTCCATCATGGCTCCAGCTACTTTGACGACAAATTTCCCAATCTTTGAGTTTGCAAGCGCCTCGATATTCATTTCTTCGCTCCTGACTCGGATCAACTTCCAAATCTGGGTCGGACCAAACTAACTAATAACAATACAGATTTACCGTCTTTTTTAAACATGCCGCTCGGTTCAAGGGCCATCTGCTCTGTGCGGAAAGAACAGTAATTGATCCGACTGCATACGCTTGTTAGGCGGCAACTCTAACACCGCTTCGCCACCAGCACTTCGGATGAAATGCTAAAAGCCACGACCTTCGAGTAGTGATGCACCTGCCATTCCGACTGCGGCAGAAACGGCAGGAGATCGACAGGGCGACAACCGCCCACCAGAGAGGGGCGAATAGACTGTATGCGACTCACCACGCCCGCCACGATCCGTGAGACAAAACCGGTTCCGCTGGAAATTCCTGACAAGCAGAGTAAACCGTTCGGACGAAGCATTCGATGAGCTTCTTGAAGTACGGCCTGGATATCCTCGTGGGACAGTAGATCGAAGACGTAGTTTGATACGAATCGATCGTAGGACTCGGCAGGTTCCTCAACAGGAGGCTCGCCCTCAGTAAGAATCACCTCCGCCCGCGACGAGTGTGGCGCAAGGCGGGTTTGGGATAGTCGAACCATTCTGGGGCTTACGTCTACTCCGCGATAGTGGGCTGTGTCAGACAGATATTCCTCGAATAGGCGCAGCGCGAAGCGACCTGTTCCACAGCCAAACTCGAATACGGACTCTGCGGAAGTGAAATCTCCGCGTTGCAGGACCAACGAAGTGGCCTGGTCCTCGTAAAACCGCTGCGAGTCTTGCCACGAGCCAATTCGATCATACGTTCGCCTCGCTTCTTGGTGGGACAGTGTAACCATGTTCAAACCTCGATCTGCGAGAAATACCCTTACCGCCGTCTAACGTCCTGCATCAGCTACCTGGCTACTGCGTCTTAGCGCCCGTTTAAGATAAAGAGAACCTGTAAATCAGCTAAACAACGACCCGATTTCGTCATCCCATGTTTTAGCGGCTCCTTTTCTAACCATTCTTCCTACACGTATCGATTCTCGAATTTCATCATCGCTTGCATTCTCTTCACGTGCTTTTTTGAAGTGAAACTTGAAACAGGGAACGCAATTTGCTGTAACTGCAGCACCGATTGCGATTAGTTCCTGCGTTTTTTTATCCATAACCATGCACCCACCTTACACTGCTTTAACCCAGAACCTGTTCGCCACCTGCATTCATCAATCGCCCCAGATAACGCTCTTCATTGAGATAAAATTGAACGAAGTATTCTTCAAATATATCGGGAACCGATTGTTTCAAAGCGTCCGTGTTCAATAATGCTTGCTGCCATTTGATGACCTTCGGATAGCCATCCAGAAAATTGAATCCGGTGTAGGTTTTAATTAGATCACACCTATGGAGTATCGGAATCCAGGCCGTATCAACCATAGAAAACCGTTCACCATCAAAAAATGGGCCATCCCCAAGTACTTTTTCCACCTTGGTAAATAGCCGAATAAAATTCTCTGTTTTCTCCTCCAAAATCTCCTTGGTAGCGGACCGCT
>JAAEPA010000373.1 GCA_024222475.1 Gammaproteobacteria bacterium
CCGCCGCCGGGACAGGCGCGCCGGGATCACGAGATCATCTGTGATATCGCCAGCGCCGTCGGTTACCCCATGGACTATGCGTCAAGCTCTGAAATTTTTGATGAAATGAGAGAGCTGACACCTTCCTATGCCGGAATTTCACATGCACGACTTGAGGTAGGAGAACAGCTTCACTGGCCTTGTCCAGCGGAAGATCACCCGGGGGTGCCAATCCTGCACAGTGAACAATTTGCCCGTGGTCTTGGCCAGTTCCATGCGGTTGAATACCAGCCGGCCGACGAAGAAATCGACTCGTCATATCCGATCGTTCTTACCACCGGCAGGATGCTGGAACATTACCACACGGGAACGATGACACGGCGGAGCAAAGCCCTGGATGGCCTTGTCCCGGGCCCATTTGTCGAGGTAAACGGGAATGATGCAAAAGAAATTCGCGTGAAGGATGGTGATCGGGTAACGGTTACTTCACGCCGAGGCTCGATTGTTCTCCCCGCCAGGGTAGCGGACAGGGTGGATACAGGTGTCGTTTTTATCCCGTTTCATTTCTGGGAAGCAGCGGCCAACG
>JAAEPA010000374.1 GCA_024222475.1 Gammaproteobacteria bacterium
AACTAGATCCTAGACTGGAAATCCTCAATTACCTAGGTGCGGGTCCATTGGAAGATCTTCTAATAAAACACTGCGAATACCTAGAGGTCCTTATTGCCAAAGCAAGGCAAGATAGGCGCTTTAGGCAGTGTCTATCTCATGTAAATCTAGACAATGAAGATTGCCCTAATGCACAAATTCTGCACAACTATTTAGGTGGTAGTTAACCCACGCAATAACGTAGCGTATTACGCATGTGATCGGCATGGTGGTCAATTAGGGCGTATGGTGCAAATATACGAACGAACCGTATGATATTGTAATCAAATAATATTTCGGTTAATCTGTTGGTGCAATGACCAACGTCATACAACCTTTCCATCTCCTGGTAGTCGCCTTGGCCGGCTGGCTAAACCGACATCAACAGGATGTCATCGACTATCTCATCGAAGAGAATCGTGTTCTCAAAGATCAACTCGAAGGACAACGTCTTCGGTTCACCGACGATCAGCGTCGGCGACTGGCCGCTAAGGCCAAGGTCCTTGGCCGTCGGTTGCTTGATGAAATCGAAACGCTCGTCACCCCGGATACCCTGCTTGCATGGCACCGTAAGCTCATTGCGGGGTAGTGTGCTCCATATCATGCTTTGACCGATTTTATGGTACGGTCGATCAGAAGACAGTATCAACAAAAGGTCAAGCGCATGATCATCCGAGACAGTTGTCCAAAATGTTATTCGAAGCAGTTCAAGAGAAACGGTCACCTCCCGAGTGGCAAGCAGAACCATCAGTGCAACGACTGCGGCCTGCAGTTCGTATTGGAATTCGAGCAACGTCTGGTGTCTGAAGAAAACCGCATGCTGATCCAGCGCTTATTGGCCGAGCGCATATCACTGCGTGGTATTTGTCGTGCGGTGGGTGTAGGCATGAAGTGGCTGATGGGCTTTATTGTCGAGTGTTATGAGACGGTCCCCGAGC
>JAAEPA010000375.1 GCA_024222475.1 Gammaproteobacteria bacterium
ATACGGCAGCAAATGCATAAAAAATCGCCGCTTTTGTGAATAAGTTATTATTTTTTTGCAATGGTCTGGCATTTGACACCGAAAACCTAACACTTTTTTTACCTACCTAGACAATCGCACATCAGATGGGTGGCAGTGTTTTTGAATCTTATCGGTAATGATCGAAGACTAAATACCGCCTCGATATCAGCTAAATCACTTCAGACTTTTTTATTCTATCCAGACGTATTACCCGACTCTGCCCAAGCTGGTTTCGGGCGATCATATACTCCCCACCGGAGCGGGTGCGCAAATCCATAGGCGTCAAGGTCTCAACCCGATCGACATCTCTTACACCGTGCCAAACGACACGTAACCTCCGTCTATTCAGGATCGCCACCTCATATCGGCTATATAAGGCGCAAGGAATAGGCGTGTAATCTTTATTCATCTTCACGCCGTGCCTTTACATCACTCAGGTCACCATAGTCATCAACCGTAATAATGAGTCTCACTGGGGCGCAACAGACCTGGCAATCCTCATAGTAACTCTGGTTACCGCCAGTGCAATCCACATCGGCTTCCATAACCTCTCCACAGTAGGGACATACGATCTCGATATCCTCAATTAAGACACTCATAAGTTTTAGCCCTGAAAAAAGGAATGCTACCGAAATAACTTCCTTAAGGAAAAAATCAATGATGAGTCATACTTATTGTCTCTCATCTCTAGCCTTGAACGACCTTCAATCACAATACCCTAACCTACCCCATCTGATCATCCACGCACAGGGTGCACTGGATCAGGCATAAACAGCATAATTAGATCATTAAGAAAACGCCGCCCTAAATGAGTGGTCGACAAATGCGATCCATCGATTCTCAACAACCCTTGCTCGGCTGCCGATTCAAGATGATTTGAAATCTCTCCGACCGATATACCGGTACGTTCCCGAAACAACGACAGAGAAAAACCCTTGTGTAAACGAAGCGCATTAAGCATGAACTCAAACACGGTATCTTCCGGTGTAAGCACTTGCCTTTGTTGTGCCCCATGGCTAACAGACTCCATATACCGTTTAGGCTGCCGGCTCTTGCTGCTACGATGGATCAGATGAGTGGCAATATGAGTCAATTTACCGTGGGCACCAGCCCCAATACCAAGATAGTCGCCAAATTCCCAGTAATTCAAATTGTGCCGACTCCTCATACCCGATTGCGCATACGCCGATACCTCATACTGAGTATAGTCATGATTGAGAAAAATTTTTCTCCCTATATCCTCCATATCGCTCACCAGACTCTCTTGCGGTAATACCGGTGGACGGGAATAGAATAGGGTGCGAGGTTCGAGGGTCAGGTGATAATAGGATATATGGCTGGGTGCCAGTCGGACAGCGGTACGCAGATCGGCAACGCACATTTCTTTTGTTTGCCCGGGCAAACCATACATCAAATCGATGTTTAGATTATTAAACCCTGACTTACGAGCCAGCTCGACGGCTCGATGTCCATCAGTTCCATCGTGGATACGCCCAATTTCTCGTAAACTCTCATTGTTGAAGCTCTGCACACCGATAGAAAGGCGGTTGATACCGATGGCATTGAATTCTTTGAATTTTCCTTGATCGATCGCCCCGGGATTAGCCTCCAGGGTTATTTCCACCTCTGAAGACAAGCTCAAACCGGTGCGAATCTTAGTCAGCACCCGGTTGAGCGCCTCCGGCGAGAATAAACTAGGGGTCCCTCCCCCCATGAATACTGTTTTTACGCTGCGCTTACCCAGCTGGACCAATTCATTATCAAGATCCCGCAGCAAGGCATCGACATACGCGGACTCGGGAATGGCACCGATTGCGGAATAGGAATTGAAGTCACAATATGGACATTTGCGTACACACCAGGGAAGATGGATGTACAAGGACAAGGGCGGGGAAACATTAAAATGCTGATCCATATTTTGCCAAACTCTGCCATTCGTGGGAGCGAGGACAGAATGAGAATGCCAATAGCCTGCTACGCAAATATCTCCCAAAGACAAATCATTAACTTGAACATTTCAGGATTTTTTTTAGTGCCTGCAAAGCCTGAGCTCGATGACTGATCTGATTCTTAACCTCGGCGGGAAGATCGGCAGATGCGCAACCATGGGTCGGAACATAGAACAAAGGGTCATAGCCGAAACCATTTACGCCACTGGGCTCAAATAGAATCCTGCCTTCCCACGTCCCCGTACATATTATGGGCATGGGATCGTCGATATGACGCATAAGCACGATAACGCACTGAAACCGTGCGCCGCGCCGTTGTTCAGGCACATCTTCCAAATCCGCCAATAATTTGTCATTGTTCGCCTTATCGGAACTCTGAGGCCCTGCGAATCGCGCTGAGTAGACGCCGGGAGCCCCAACCAAGGCATCTACCTCTATCCCGGAATCATCGGCCATCGCGGGCAAACCGGATACCGAAGCCGCATGGCGGGCCTTGATGATCGCATTCTCTACGAAACTCAGCCCGGTCTCCTCAACCTCGGTAACACCGAAATCCGATTGAGGTTGTATGTCAATACTACACCCCCTTAACAACTGCCCAAACTCTCTAACCTTGCCGGAATTATTGCTGGCCAGCACGATACGTTTCATTTCTAATGACATAAATCAGCTCAAACCGTTTCAAATCGAATTCAATGCACATCTACCGCGCGCCATAAACAAATAACTCAAGCAATCACCCATCCAGTGCCTGCCGTTGTTGTGAAAGAATCTCAAGGACCCCTTTTTCAGCCAATTCGAGCATCTTATCCAACTCGTCTTTATGAAAGGCATGACCTTCGGCGGTACCCTGAACTTCTATGAATGCCCCGGCATCATTCATTACGATATTCATATCTGCTTCAGCCGTGGAATCCTCGGCATAATCCAGATCCAGCACCGGCTTCCCCTGATAGATGCCCACGGAAACCGACGCCACCATGCCATAGATAGGATTTTTGCTTAACTTATTTCTGCGCAATAGGGTATGGATAGCATCCGTCAATGCAACGAAACTACCGCTGATAGATGCCGTTCTTGTGCCCCCATCAGCCTGAATCACATCGCAGTCTATGGTGATGCTGCGTTCCCCCAGCGCCTCCAGGTCTATGGACGCCCTGAGGGCGCGACCAATTAAACGCTGAATTTCCATGGTACGCCCGCCCTGCTTACCTCGAGAGGCCTCGCGGGACATACGACTTCCCGTGGACCGCGGCAACATCCCGTACTCCGCAGTCACCCATCCCCGCCCCTTACCCTTTAGGAAAAAGGGAACTCGTTCCTCAATGGAGGCAGTACAAAGTACCTTGGTATCACCATACTCAACCAACACGGAACCTTCCGCATGTTTAGTATAATGACGCGTCAAGCGTATTGGGCGAAGTTCATCAAGGGCACGACCGCTAGGTCTCATCGATACGACTCCTAAGGTTGTTATTGCAAAGGACCGGACATAGTATACCCGTCCCGGATGATATTGGGCGCATCTCATAACCAAATTTTATTCTTGGAACCAAACCAAATGATTCGAAGTATGACGGCCTTCACTCACCACGAGGCCAAAATTGATCAAGGCCATGTAAGCTGGTCTCTACGCAGCGTTAATCACCGCTATCTTGAAATCTCGATGCGCCTTCCGGAACAGTTTCGATCCATCGAAGGCGAATTACGCAAAATGGCGACCTCGCGCCTAGGACGTGGCAAGTTGGACGGATTGCTCAACTACAAGCCACCCGCCCGCTTGAGGAATCAAGTAACCATCAACGAGGCGCTTGCCAAAGGGCTGGTCGAGACCAGCCGGCGGGTCGAATCGATGATGAATAATCCCGCCGGGATCAGTGCGATCGAGATTATGCAATGGCCGGGGATCACCCTCGAACCTGAATACGATACTGGGCCTCTGCAAGCTACCGCATTGAATGCATTCGACCATGCATTGAGTGAATTGATCAACGGGCGCGAGCGTGAAGGCAAGCGATTGAAACCGCTGCTGACACAACGGGGAGAGGCCATTCTCGAGATCGTAGCGCAAACCCGCAACCGCCGACCGGAAGTCCTAAAGGCACAAAAAGAAAAACTTTTAAATAGAATTGCGGAGCTCAAACTCAAGCCCGACGCCCAGCGCCTGGAGCAGGAGTTGGCGATCATCGCCCAGAGATTGGATATCGAGGAAGAGCTGGATCGATTGGATGGACATTGCAAGGAACTAACCGAGGCGCTCAAACGTGATGAGCCCATAGGTCGTCGACTGGATTTCTTGATGCAGGAATTCAACCGCGAAGCCAATACCCTGGCTTCAAAGGCGGCTGACCTGCAAACCACTCAGAGCGCGGTAGAACTCAAGGTGCTCATCGAGCAGATGCGCGAACAGATCCAGAATATCGAATGATTGATCGGTCTCGAATTCACCCCCCCGTCACCGGCGGGAAAAAAGCCACCTCGTCACCATCGCGCACCGGATGACTCATATCGACATATTCCATATTCACGGCAACTAGCCAATTAGCGGGTGGTTTGGATTTTCCGGCAATCTCGGTCAAGACATCACCGACGGTCCGTGCCGAAGTTGAGTCCAACACATCCTGGTCACGCCCTAAGGTCTCCCGTATGCTGGCGAAGTATTTCACAGTGATCATCGATATCTGCTAACCTCTCCTAAAAGCTAATCGTGAAGCGTGAATTCTAACATCTCCCGCGGGTGCCGGTAAGAAAATAAACACATGAATGAACTCACACATTTCAATCGCCAGGGCGAAGCCCATATGGTCGATGTTGGCGACAAATCCCTGACCCACCGTATCGCCGTCTCGGAAGGACGGATCCTGCTGCAGGCAAAGACCCTGGAGATGATCCGCAGGGGCGACCACAAAAAAGGGGATGTACTGGGCATTGCCAGAATAGCGGGTATCATGGCAGCCAAAAAAACCGCCGACCTAGTGCCTCTGTGCCATCCGTTGAGCCTGACCTCGGTAGAAATTGAACTCAAAACCGAATCTTCCGTTCCCGCCGTGTACTGTCGTGCCCGGGTAGAAACCCGTGGCCAGACCGGGGTGGAGATGGAGGCATTGACCGCCGTGCAAATCAGCCTGCTGACGGTCTACGATATGTGCAAGGCCATCGACCGGGGAATGACCCTGCAGGATATCCGTCTGATACGCAAAACAGGGGGCAAGTCGGGTGATTGGATACGCAAACAGGATCCATCAGAGCACGCGGCGCAAGACAAAACGAGATAGGGAAATTATTTCATCCGCATTCCTTAATTCCCAATCCAACAATTCAAACCATCGAGGACCGTCCAAAATGAAATGGGGCAAACGCTTGCTGCTGGTACTGGCTATTACGGTACTGTTGTTCATTGGTGCCGCCGTGCTTCTGGTTACACTAGTCGATCCCAACGACTACAAGCAGCTGATCGTCGAAGAGGTACACAAGGCCACCGGACGTGAACTCACTATTGGGGGTGATATCGAACTATCGTTCTTCCCCTGGTTGGGGCTGCGTCTTGGCACCACCGAACTTAGTAATGCCTCAGACTTCGGAGAGACCCCATTTGCCCGCCTCCAAGAGGCCCAGGTACGGGTCGCTCTGCTGCCCCTGCTCAAGGGCGAGGTGCGCGCCGACACCCTCAAATTCAAGGGTCTCAAGGTCAATCTGAGCAAGAATCAACAGGGCGTTTCAAATTGGGACGATCTGGTGGCCAAGGGAGAGCCCCAAGCAGAACCACAAAAACCACCCTCTCCCAAGGAGGACAAACCGGCCCTGGCCCTGGTGATCGGGGGAATTGACATCCAGCAAGCCGCCTTACATTGGCAGGACGCACAAAACGGAACTGATGTAGAGATCTCGCCGTTCAACCTGCAAACAGGCGCCCTAGCCATCGGAGAACCCTTCGATCTGAAGCTGAACCTGCAAGCCGTTAATAAGGCACCCCAGGTGACAGCTACCATAAACCTCCAGGGGTTGGTCACCCTGAGTCCCGAACAGCAGCGCTACCAGATCAAGGATCTCAAGTTGGACCTGGAGGCCCTGGGCGATACCCTGCCCGGCGGCAAACTGGGGGTAGTGGTGAAAACCGATATCGAGGCCGATCTGCAAAACCAGACCGCGAGTATCGCCCCCTTGAACATAGAGGCCCTATCTATCAAGCTCGACGGAGAGGTCAAAGCGACCCAGCTGCTGGAAACCGCTCAGATCAACGGGCACCTCAACAGCGAGCCATTTTCGCTACGGAAACTATTCAAGGCACTGGGTCAACAACCACCGCCCACCAGCGATCCCAAGGTATTAAGCCATTCGAGTCTGGGTATCGTATTCTCGGCGAATCCGGATCAGGCCACCCTATCGCAGCTCAAACTGGCTCTCGATGACACTCAAGTCACCGGTAAGATCGGAATCAAGTCGTTCCAAAAACCTCATATCGATTTCGACATATCAGTAGATGACATCGATGTCGACCGCTATCTCCCTCCCCAGCAGGCCAAACCCAAGCAGGCCAAACCCAAGCAGGAGCCAGCGGATACCAAACCCGCACCCCAACCCAGCACCGATGACCGGATCGCCTTACCCATGGAGACACTGCGTGAATTGGACATGATCGGTCAGTTACGGGTCGGCAAACTCAAGGTCGCCAATCTGAGAATGAGCGAACTGCAAGCCACCTTGACCGCAAAAAATGGGCTTGTTGAGCTTAAACCGGTCAAGATCTCTCTCTATAAGGGCCATATCGATAGCGGTGCAACAATCGACGCCCGAAAAAACACCCCCAACTTCGGTGTCAGTACCCGTCTTAAAGACGTAGCAATGGGTGATCTGATGCACGACCTTCAACGAGACAAGGCCTATATCAAGGGCACCGGCAACCTGAGTCTCGACCTAAATACCCAGGGCAATCACATCTCCACCTTGAAGAAAAAGTTGGGGGGAACGCTGAACCTGGCGGTCACTGACGGCGCATTGAGGGATCGAAAACTCGCCGCCAAGTTAGAAGCCGTGATCTCGTTTCTGAAAGGACGTAAACCGGCCCAAGCTGGGGAAGAAATTATCTTTGAAAAACTGACTGGGAGCGCCAAGATCAACGACGGCGTATTGCGCAACGATGACCTTAATCTGATCACCGCACTCATCCTTGCCAAAGGGCAAGGGAAGGTAAATCTAAGAAACGACACCATCGATTATCGACTCAGTGTGGCCTTAGCCGGTAAAGATATGAATAAAAAACGCTTCTTCGTGCCCATTACCCTAAAAGGCCCCTTTACCGATCTTGACTACGGCCTGGATCTGGACCAGGCGGCTAAACAACGGTTGAAAGAAGAGATTGACGAGAAAAAACAAGAAACCAAGGAAAAGATCGACCGTAAGATCAACCAAAAACGGCAGGAACTCGAACAAAAACTGCAAGAGAAGCTAAAAGGAAAAATCAAGCTGTTCTGAGATTTTGGTACCCGCAGGGAAAGAATAGCTACGGTCTAAAATTCGTATATGAGAGTACGCGGATATCAAACCAGACGACTAATATGACCTCGCGCGCCAGGACTCAACGAGATCTCACTCCCGGCATCGAGAACTTCAGCGCCCGTGTATTGAGCTGGCATGATCGCCGTGGGCGCAAGGACCTCCCCTGGCAGCGGCAGCCCAACCTCTATCGGGTCTGGGTCTCGGAAATCATGCTCCAGCAGACCCAGGTCACCACCGTCATTCCCTATTTCCAGCGTTTCATGCAACGCTTTCCTGACCTAGCCACGTTGGCAAAGGCGCCGTTGGACGAGGTCCTGCACCACTGGTCTGGATTGGGTTATTACGCACGCGGACGTAATCTGCACCAGGCAGCCCGTTTAATCCATGATCACCATGGAGGCCGGTTTCCCGAAGACTTCCAACAACTGCGCGCCCTACCGGGTATCGGACGCTCCACCGCCGGGGCAATCTTGGCCTTGGCGCTGGGAAAACGCCATACCATCCTGGACGGCAATGTAAAACGCGTCCTCGCCCGCCACCAACTGATCGAAGGCTGGCCGGGCCACAGCCGAACCGAATCGCGTCTTTGGCAACTCGCGCAGACATTGACCCCCATGCACCGGGTATCACAGTACACCCAGGCGATGATGGACCTGGGGGCCCTCGTTTGCACCCGGCGCAGACCACGCTGCGCTGAATGTCCGGTGCACCAGGATTGTCAGGCCAAGCAGGCCGACCGTCAGCATGAACTCCCCACCCCCAAACCCCGCCAACGGTTGCCAGTAAGAAAAACCTGGATGCTGATGGTCTGCAATCCTCGACAAGAGGTACTACTGGAACGCCGCCCACCTTCCGGGCTATGGGGAGGACTACTCAGTTTCCCCGAAGTCGACGATCCGAGCACGGTCGCCCAGTGGATTGAATCCCGATTTGGGCTGCATCCAAACCAAATCGAACCCTGGCCCGAGATCATTCACAGCTTCAACCACTTCCGATTACATATCACTCCCCTAAAGATTCTACTGAATACCCCCGCCAATAGGGTGATGGAAGGTAATCACCAGCTCTGGTATAACATATCTTCAATCCAGGCCGGCATGGCCGCCCCGGTAAAAAAGCTAATTCAACAACTGCTCCATCCTCAGGAATAAACCACACATGGCTCGCATGGTAAATTGCATCAAACTCGGCAAAAAGGCCGAAGGTCTCGATTACCCCCCATACCCTGGTGAATTGGGGAAAAAGATTTATACAAACGTCTCCAAAGAAGCATGGCAATTGTGGATTCGACACCAGACTATCCTGATCAACGAGTACCGCCTCACTCCGATAGAACCCAAGGCACGTAAATTTCTAGAAGAAGAGTTGGAAAAATTTTTCTTTGGCGAAGGGGCGGCCGTACCCAAGGAATTTGTCGCACCGGACTAATACACCCATCCGTCATGAGTATTAAGGCGAAAATCATAGTCGGATGAAATAAAAAACCATTGGATTCATTTAACAGGCTGCTTAGACTTGACTCACATCAACATAGCCGCTTTAATACCCACCTCCTGATCTAAAGGATAAACAAGCTCATATACTAAACGGGGTATACCTTAGATCAAGCAACCCACCCGCCCCAAGATGGCCAGGTAGCTCAGTCGGTAGAGCAGGGGACTGAAAATCCCCGTGTCGGCAGTTCGATTCTGTCCCTGGCCACCATCTTTTTCAGCATTATTCGCATAATTCAGCGAGTTATCGCATTACACAAAATATCCCTGCCGCCTAGAGTTTTATCTTTTTATATCTAAAGGCGCTCGAATCAGTGCTGGTATGCCGTTGGTTACGAGTTCATCGTGCCAGTTCAGTAGCTCTTTAAGCAATAGGCGAATATCGCCCTCGTATTGCGGTGGCTTGTAGCGCCCGCCGTGGGCCTGATTACCGACTTGGGTGACGATACCCCTGGGATTGTCGCGTAGTAAACCAGGGCGATTACGTTCAGTGGGAATATCCCTCATTATGGCTGCGTGAATCTCCTGGATGAAAGACACATCCAGGCGCCAATCCGGATCCGCCGCAGCCCGCCGGGATAGGTCATAGGCTGCCTTGAGATTTAGCGCGCGGCGCTGCTCAACATCCTGAACCAGCTTTGGGTCAAGCTCAAGGGCGTGTTGGGTCTCTTCCTCAGAAAGGGTGCCCCCCTCAATGCTGTTAGTGCCGAAAATACTGGCCAACACCACCTCTTTCTCAAGCCGGTTGGCCACCTGGGCTAGCGGCGATCCTTTGAAACGCCGCTGAGCATCTCCTACACGCAGATAGAGAGACTCGATAGTTGCGGCATCAACGCCGATTTGCAGCATGAAGGAACCAAAACGTGCCGTTTCGACCTTCACACGATGCTCCACGAGATCAAACACCATTTAATTTGTCCTAAGAAATGTCCACTTAGCTACCCCTATATCTTATTGATTCATATTAACATTAATAGCGTTTAACATGAAATTTGTCCTAAAATATGTCCGGGAGAACGGCGATGACTATCGGGCCGGTTTCTGATCATGCTGAATACTTGGGAGGGAGCAGTGAGACATCTTGGTAACCACGGCCACCAAAAACTACAACCCATTGATATCGCTTGGCTTTTAGGGTAGCACTATCCAAGCATCAATACCCACAAAAAACCTACTGGTTATCAGCGGGTTGCAATGGTAAAAACAGGGTGTTTCAGCTTTTAGCACCGTGCTTGACTGCTTTATGGCCTGGCGGGTTGGACTAGGCAACGGAATTGCCGGAATTACGGAATTACGCTGACACTTTACTATTTAGCTGTTTAACCATTTGCATTACCACCAGCCTGCTTTTTCGGTCGACCACGACGGGCTGGTCGCAGACGACGCTTGAGTTCCTTCTCCAAACAAGCGAGCGCTTCGTCGCTCATCAGCGGACGACCGACCGTCTGGCCCTTCGTTAGCGCAAGGAGCCGATCGGGGTCTGGTCTGGAACCTATATCAGACCCCGGATACACGGATATATGTATACCCAGGACGAATGAGTTTTCCGGAAAGACGAACGACGCATTGCCGCCATCGCGCGGGACCTGGTCAAGCGCTATAGACGAGATGTACCGTAATCGACTATGGCCTGCGCTAAATCCGCTGGGGTTCCCAGGTCGATACAAGAGCCATTACTAAATCGCTTAGCCTCTACCCGTAACCCCGAGGCTAAGCCTGCTTGGATCACATCACCCAGATACAATTCACGCTTCATTGCTTTTTTATCTGCTTGCGCCGCCTTAACTTGCTCGACAACTTGGGCAAGATAGTGATGCATAAAGGCGGTGAACTTGGGTGTCCATAGAGCGATCATCCAGCTATATTTGAGCTTTGTCTGTTTCGGCTTGATCACGATGCGCAGGACCTTTCCCTGCACATCGGTTTCTACCATATCCATCTTGTCCGGTTGGCCGGAAGGGAAAAGCCCCAACACCACATCTGCACCCGTTTGCTCCTGGTGCTCTAGCAAGGGCACAAATGCATTGTCAGGCTCAAAAATGATATCGGGGAAACCAAGCGCAACGCGAGCATTCCTAATAAAAGGCCAAGCCTGGTCCAGGGTATATGGAGTCCCATAAGGTAATCCCATAATGAGATAAGCGATATCCATGCCCAGTGATGAACCATCACCGAAATATGCTGGAATATCCCATTTTCCCTTGCGCAGAATAACGTAGGCCTTTGAGATACCGGCACGACGCAGCCTTTCAAACAAAAAATGGGCTGCCACCTTGGGAAATGAGCGACCGCTGTTGTCGCAGGAATGAAACCCGACAGGGATGAGCTCTTTACTACAAGGTAGCGGCGAAAGCCGTGAGGCCTGGCCTGCCGCGGGGACCAGACCTATGACATCACCGTATTTCTTGCCAGGGCCAGACAAACTGTGAAGCTATTGAAAGGGATTTTGCAAGATAATATTCTCGTTACGTTCCGGACCCGTGGAAACCATATGTAGCGGCGTCTCCAAGAGCTTCTCGATGCGTTTGAGATAAGCTTGTGCATTACCGGGTAAATCGCTATAACGACTCACACCCACCGTGGATTGTTGCCAGCCGGGCATTTCGACATAGATCGGTTTGCAGTCGCCATACCGATCCACCTCCATGGGAGGTGACTCGTATTGCCTGCCATCGAGCTGATAGGCCACACAGATTTTTAAGGTATCCATGCCATCCAGAACATCGAGCTTGGTAATGCATAGGCCTGTTACGCTATTAACCTGCATTGCACGACGTAGAGATACCACATCAAGCCATCCGCAGCGTCGCGCCCGACCCGTAGTGGCCCCAAACTCGCGACCACGTTGGGCCAAATTCCCCCCTACCTCATCGAACAATTCGGTGGGAAAAGGTCCTGCCCCCACCCGAGTAGTATAGGCCTTGACTATCCCCAGGACATAATCCAATGATTGTGGTCCCACCCCACTGCCCGCGCAAGTGCCTCCGGCGGTGGTGTTTGAGGAAGTAACAAATGGATAGGTCCCATGATCGATGTCCAGCAAGGTACCCTGAGCACCTTCGAATAGGATGTTCTTTCCCTCCTTCCTCAACTGGTGAAGACGTTCTGGAACATCCTTGACGAGCGGCGTTAGTATCTCCGCTCTCGCCAATGCCTCATCCAGTACTTTCTGAAAGTCCGCAGTCTCGGCATGATAATAATTTTTCAACACGAAATTATGATAGTCGAGAACCTCACCAAGCTTTACCGCAAATCGGTTATGGTCTAGAAGGTCTCCCATACGTAACCCACGCCGCGAGGCCTTGTCCTCATACGCCGGCCCTATCCCTCTGCCGGTAGTTCCTATGGCCTCCTTACCCTTAGCCTTCTCGCGGGCAAGATCGAGCAGCACATGATAAGGCAGGATCAGGGGACAGGCGGGCGAGATACCTAATTGCTCACGCACCGGCACCTGACGCTGCTCCAACATGGAAATTTCGTCGATCAAGGCATCCGGTGCTAACACCACACCATTGCCGATTAGACACTCTACACCCGCTCGCAAGATACCCGAAGGAATGATGTGTAGTACCGTTTGTTGTTCACCTATGACCAGCGTATGACCCGCATTATGCCCTCCTTGAAAACGCACCACGGCATGCGCATTTTCGGTCAACAGATCAACGATTTTTCCTTTACCCTCATCACCCCATTGGGTACCCAATACAACGACGCCCTTACCCATCAATCAATTTTCCTTATGACCCATCGATTATTCTCATTGACCAGCACCCACGCATCACTCATCTGAGCTGCCAAAGCGCTCAAAAATCAGGAATGCCTGACCAAATACAGTAAAACAACGCCACCGATCATGCTGAACAATCCTATAATTCTAAATACACGGTCAGGCAGTTGGGCAAGCTGCTGCATGGATTTTCGCAGTGCGGCAGGACTTAGAAAAGGCATCACTCCTTCGAGCACCAGAATGAGCGCGACAGCGGCTAACAGATCATTCCACATACGCGCCCACCAAGATTCCCCCTGCAGCAAACCTGCTATTCAAGTTTTTGTTCCCCAGTGGCGCCTTTGGGTTGATTGAAATAACGGAAGAAATGACTGTCCGGCTCCAATACGATGACGTCGTCCTTACCCTTAAAGGTGTTGCGGTAGGCGCTCAAGCTGCGGGTGAAGTAATAAAATTCACTGTTTTGATTAAATGCCTTCGCATAGGTCTCTGCCGATTTTGCATCACCAACACCGCGAATTAATTCGGCATCGCGATAGGCTTCAGCAAGGATTACGGTGCGTTTGCGATCAGCCCCTGCCCTGATTCGCTCAGCCGCCTCCAACCCCTTGGCCCGAAAGTCCTTGGCCACCCGCTCACGCTCGGCCCGCATACGATCATATACCGATCCACTGACCTCATTGGGTAGGTCTATACGACTCACTCGAACATCGATCACCTCAATCCCAAGGCCCTTGGCCTGAGCATTGGAACTCACCTTCAAAATATCCATGATCACCGCGCGTTCCCCGGATACGGCCTCCCGGATGGTGCGCTTACCGAACTCATTGCGTAGACGGTCTTTGATGATCTGGGAAAGGCGCACCATTGCATTACGCTCCTGCCCTCGAGTGGCTCGATAATACTGTCCGACGTCTGAGATACGCCATTTGACGAAAAAATCTACAATGACGTTTTTCTTCTCACTGGTAAGAAATCGTTCCGGCTGAGCATCTAAGGTCAAGATCCGACTATCGAATTTCAACACATTGTTAATGAGGGGAAATTTAAAATGCAGACCGGGCTCCAGATCGGCATTCTTTATTTCGCCAAGACTAAACAAAATCGCCTTCTCCCGCTCATCCACGGTATAGGTAGAGAACGCCAGGACGACAAATAACACTCCGGCAATGACACCGATAGCCTTTAAATTCATTACTAGCGACCCTCCCGAAATCTAGTTGAACGGCGTGGACGACCGTCCATCGCACCTCCTGATGAAGCATGCGTGCCCGCGGCGTTTCCATCCGCACCCATGGGCAATTCACCGGCCCTACCCTCTTTGATTATTTTGTCCAAGGGCAGATAGAAAAGGCTGTTTCCCCCTTGAACATCCATCATGACCTTACTACTGTTGCTAAGCACCGATCCGACAGTGTCCAAATAGAGTCTCTCGCGAGTCACATCCGCTGCTTTTTCGTATTCGGCCAATAGCTTTAGAAATCGCGCTGCCTCGCCCTCGGCCCTGGCAATCGCCCGATCCTTATAGGCACTGGCCTCCTGACCCAGGCGCGCAGCCTCACCTCGGGCCTGGGGGATGATGCCATTGGAATAGGCCTCAGCCTCGTTTATAAACCTGACTTCGTCCTCGCGAGCCTTGATCGCATCTTCGAAGGCGCCCTGGACCTGGTCCGGAGGTTGAGCCTGTTGCATATTTACCGTGGTTATCAGTAGACCGGTTCTGTAATCATCTAGAACAGCCTGCATCACCGCATTGGTATCCTGCGCGATTTCAGCCCGCCCTTCGCCGAGGATATAATCCATCTTACTTTTCCCAACGACCTCGCGTACGGCACTTTCCATGGCCTGGCGTAAAGAGGCATCCGGTATCCGCACCTGAAAGATATAGTCTTCCGGTGACTTGATTCGATATTGTACCGCCAACTCGATATCTACGATATTCTCATCCTGAGTCAGCATAGTGGCCTTATGTTGAGCGTCTCGCACCTCATCAACGTTGATGACTTCCACGTTTTCGAAGGGATAGGGGAGATGCCAATGAGGTCCGGGATCAGTGACCTCTTGAAAGGCCCCAAACCGCAATACCACACCTGCTTCGCCGGCACTAACGATGTAAAAACCCGAACCCAGCCAAACGACGGCGATTACCGCGGCTATCAAGCCCAGGCCAATAGAAGACCTCTTACCCGAAGAGCCTGCACCACCACTCCCAGACTTGCCCCCAAATATGCCACCGAATTTTCCGGTTAACTTCTGCAGCAATTCATCAAGATCTGGGGGACCTTGATTACTGGGATTACTGGGTTTTTTGCTCCAGGGATCTTTGTCACCGCCACCGGGCTCATTCCAGGGCATATTGCTCTCCAATTAAGTTAGGGTTGTTGTCGGCTTAACAGATCAGGCCGATTAATGCCTGGATCATACAAGTGATCTAGGTAAATCGTGTCTGAACGGAATGTAGAGTCCACCCTCTTTTCGTTCAGACACTAAATAAGCCCAACATTCTAGCCCGTATGATTATTAAATTCACGTAATGAATCTGTAAGGAATGCGAATTAAATAACTTCCCTAACTGGGGCCGTATGATCGTTCGTATTCAAGGCGCGATAACAGGCGCATAGCCCATGCTATGTCACTGTTATCGCAACGCCGAATACGGACGATAAGGCAAATCAGATAGGGAAGTTATTTCGGTAGCATTCCTAAGACAAAACAGAATAGGAATGCGAAAACTCACCCTTTGTGGGTGTACTCCTTAAGCCCTTCATGCCGGGATATCGCTTCGAAATCCCGGCTGGGCATCTCTACTTCCAGATGCCAGCCACCAAGCGCGTTGTCCTTCTCTTGGACAACCGCCCCGCGCTCAAATAACTGGGCACGGATCCGACCCGCCTGGGGCGGCAAATCCAACCAACCGCGCACTGTTTGCGGCCTGAATATTTCGGACATTGCTTGAATTAAAAGCTCAAGTCCAGCGCCCGTTTTAGCTGACAGCGAGACCGCCTTGATATGCTGAGTGTCGTCTCGATCAATCTTCGGCTCTCTATCCAGAAGATCAATTTTGTTAAAAATAAGTAGTTGCGGTACTCCCTCTGCGCCGATATCGGCTAATACCTTATTTACTTGCTGTTGATATTCGTCCTTGCGCCCATCATTGGCATCGATCACATGCAGCAGCAGATCCGCCTCCTTGGTCTCCTGTAAGGTCGCCCGGAAAGCGGCCACCAGGTCATGCGGCAATTGCTGTATGAACCCTACGGTATCGGCCAACACCAGCTGCTCATTATTGGAAAGACGGCACTGCCTTAAGGTTGGATCGAGCGTGGCAAAAAGTTGATCCGCAGTATATACGCTGGCACCGGTGAGAGCATTGAACAAAGAAGATTTTCCAGCATTGGTATAGCCCACCAGGGACACCGTTGGAGTATCTGCCTTGCGACGCGCCTGCCGGCTCTGGCGACGTTGTTTATGCACCTTTTCCAACCGTTTATTGACCTGTTTTATCCGAGCACTGAGCAAACGACGATCAGTCTCCAGCTGGGTTTCACCTGGACCCCGTAACCCGATCCCACCTTTTTGGCGCTCCAAATGGGTCCATCCCCGCACCAGCCGGGTGGACATATACCTTAGTTGAGCAAGCTCAACCTGTAATTTTCCCTCATGGGAACGTGCTCGCTGGGCAAAGATATCAAGAATCAATCCACTGCGCCCAACAACCCGGCACTTGCAAAGTTGCTCTAAATTTCGTTCCTGACTTGGCGTCAACTCATGGTTGAAGATCAACAGGTCCGCTGCACTCTGAAGGGCCTGTTGGCGTATTTCCTCCGCTTTTCCGCGGCCCACGAAATATTTGGGATCCGGCGCTTTTCGTGTGCCGCTAACCAGTGCCATGCGCTCGGCGCCGGCTGATGCGACTAAGACAAGAAACTCTTTCAGATCATCTCGACCTAACCCTGACTGAAACTCTATATAGACAAGGACAGCACGTTCGCCATTTTTATAGCGCTCAAACAACACTAGGACCGATTATCCAACTCCGTTTTAATTCAATCCTGCACATCATCATTGTATGGGACCCTGACGGCACGAGCAGGAACGATGGTTGAGATGGCGTGCTTATATACCATCTGGCTTACACTATTCCTGAGCAAAACCACGAATTGGTCAAAAGAATCGATTTGACCCTGTAGTTTTATCCCATTCACGAGATAAATAGACACGGGCACCCGTTCCTTACGCAAGGTATTTAAAAAGGGTTCTTGTAGTGTTTGCCCTTTTGACATCGAGTCGCTCCTGTTTTTTTGTTTCATTAATTATATCGCCCTGTATCCCAGAGTTTCATGAAATATCCGAGCTGATATGTTTTGACCTGCAAGCAACTGCTCCATAAGGGACTATGGAACAGTTCTTGACCAAAAAATCAGCCTTTATGTTTTGACCTCCTTAAACTTGCAAAAAATGTCAAAACATAGGGTCTAGGTATTAGTCTAGCAGCTACGTCACTGCACGTATGCACTAATTTTTCTTACCAAGGCCTCAACCGAGTGCGCTTCGGATTGCATCATCTCGACGTCACGCTCAGAGCGCAACCAGGTCAGTTGGCGTTTGGCCAATTGACGAGTTGCAACAATGGCCTTATCAACCATGGTCTGGTAGTCATAGCGGCCTTGTATATGGTTCCATATCTGGCGGTATCCTACCGCCCGCATCGAAGGCAAATCCGCGCACAGATCTCCTCGCTGATATAGGGCCTCTACTTCATTTATCAATCCCTGCTTGAGCATTTGCTTAAATCTAGTGGCGATTCGGCAATGCAGTTTCTGTCGATCGACCGGCTGCAAGCCCAGTTTGATCAGCCGATAGGGTGGACTTGAATCACGCCCGCGAGCATAGTGCTCGGTAATCGGAATACCCGTGAGTTCATATACCTCAAGGGCCCGTTGCAGTCGCTGGGGATCATGCGGATGAATCCGTTGCGCAGCCAATGGGTCGATCTTACTCAACCGCCGGTGCAAGACCTCCCACCCTAAGGTGTTCGCCTCTTCATCAAGACGTGCCCTTAGCACCGGATCCGCAGGAGGTAGTTCAGTAAGGCCTTGCTGGAGAACCCGGAAATACATCATGGTTCCCCCAACCAACAGAGGCAAACGACCCGTTGCGGTGATATCAGCCATCTCCCGCAAGGCGTCTTCACGAAATCGTGCTGCCGAATAGGGTTGCACTGGATCCAGAAAATCAATCAGTCGGTGCGGCGCGATGGCCAAGGTCTGGGCATCCGGCTTAGCGGTACCGATATTCATGCCTCGATAGACCATGGCGGAATCTACGCTGATGATCTCACAAGGCAGGCGGGCAACGAGTTCTACGGCTAATTGGGTCTTGCCACCCGCCGTGGGACCCATTAACAAGATTGCAGGAGGGCTGCCCTGACGGCACCGATAACCCTTGGATGTCCCTACATGGGAAGTCGAGCTAGTCACGGTTTACTGCCCTCGTTTGAACATTTTATCCAATTGTTCTATACCGAGTTGCACCCAGGTCGGACGGCCATGGTTACATTGACCGGCGCGCTCGGTCTGTTCCATGTCCCGCAACAGGCTGTTCATCTCAGCTAAGGTCAGTTTGCGGTTAGCCCTTACCGAACCATGGCAGGCCATAGTGGAAAGCACCGAATTTATCGTATCGTTGATACGGCTACTACTGCCATGGGCCAGCAGATCAGACAGCACATCGTGCACCAGCTTGGGAATATTCACATCACTCAACATGCTGGGAATCCGCCGGATCAGTAGCTTTTCCGAGGCCAGTTGATCCAATTCAAAACCCAATGACTCGAACATCGTCCCATGATGCTCAGCAACTTCCACTTCACTACGACTCACGGTCAAGCTAAAAGGAACCAGTAGGGCTTGAGATCTCACTCCTTGCGCTTCGAAATCCCGCTTGAACTTCTCATAAACGATGCGCTCATGGGCTGCATGCATGTCTACCAGCACCATCCCTCGTTCATTCTCCGCCAGCACATAGATTCCGTGTAACTGTGCCAGGGCGTATCCAAGGGGCGGGATCTCATCAGCCTCATCACCTTTAGACGCCACATGAACTTCCTCGCCGGAATATTCAGCCGCCGTTTCGGCCAATTGCCGATAGAGCCCCATTTGTTGCGCAACTGGGACAGCAGTTACCGGCAGTGGCCGCTGAGCATCCGCCGGCTTAGCCGTCGTATTCATGCTACCGACATCTTGCCGATTCGAGGCCGCAGGGTTCTCATTGACCAAGCCGCGGTGGTGTTCTGCTTGATTTGGGGCATCACCTGGTCGCAGATCGGCAATCACCTTTTTCAAGGTATGGAAAAGAAAATCGTGTACTAATCTAGACTCCCGGAATCGGACCTCATGCTTACTAGGATGGACATTGACATCAACCAATGCCGGGTCCATCTCCAAAAACAGCACATAGGCCGGATGACGCCCGTGGAACAGAACGTCTCGATAGGCCTGACGCACGGCATGAATCAATATTTTATCGCGCACTATCCGCCCGTTAACATAGAAATATTGCAGATCGGCCTGACTACGAGAGAAGGTAGGCAGCCCCATCCACCCCCTAAGGCGCAGACCGGACCCGGAATGCTCTATATATACTGACTGTTGCACAAAACGGGAACCGCACACATCCCCCAAACGCTGCTCCATCGCTTGACGTTTACGGGCAACCCGATATTGCCTGATAGAGCG
>JAAEPA010000376.1 GCA_024222475.1 Gammaproteobacteria bacterium
ATCGAACTGCCGGGCCTCGGCCAGGGCCTCCGAGGCCTCGAACAGGCTGAGATAGCTTGCCAGTTGCTGGCCTACGGCTTTAAGAAAATCCCGGTCTTCCCAGTTGATTTGCCTAGGGGTGTGAGGATTGGCGAGGACCATGAAGCCAAACAGTTCATCATGGTGTCTCAAGGGGACGATTAACCAGGCTCGATCGGATTTCTCCATCCACTGTGGTAGGGCCAGACCGGCGTATTGTTCGGGTTCGCTGTCGTATTCGAGCAGATTTATGACGTAGTCACTTTGTTCCAGGAATCGGATCAGAGAGCTGTGGCGAGATTCGATTTCGTCTACCCTGTTCATCGACCAGGTTTCTACGCAGAGATATCGCTGTGTGTCCCGAATCAGCCAGAGTTGACCTCCTGGGCTGTCAACGATGCTTGCCATGGCGCGTATCGATGTTTCGTGTAGCCCGGCATCGGGATGTTTTACAGAGATGGTCTTGAGCAGGCGCAGCCATTCCTCGCGGTATTCGTATTTGTTTTTATAGAAATGCTTGTTGAGAAAGAGTTTCAATCGTGCTCGCATCTGGCCGGAAAATAATAGGGCCGCGAGTAGGATCAGGGAGAGAAACAGAAAAATAAATTGTGCCGCGGTGCCCCAGTCCCCCCCATAAAATTTGATGTAATACCCCACGGCCGACATGACCAGCAGATAGAGGCCTGCCCCGAACACCGTGACCGAATGAAAGATGATTTTCCTAGAGACGAATATATTCAGAGACCAGGAGGGATTTCGGGAGGCGGTGACCGCCAATAGGGGGACGATCAATGCGCTGATAAACCCTCGGGCGGTCCATAGATTGGGATCGATCCGTTTGAACAGCAGGGCATCGGAATATAAAAAGAAATCATAGGCAAAGATGCCGCCAATGCCGATGAACAGGAATTTAATTGCCCAGCGTTGCTCGGGACGGGTGTTGCGAAACAGCTGTTCGATCAATACCAGACCGATAATCGCTAGACCGATGTGGCCGGTAATACTCAGGTTCAGGTTATGAGGTAATGTTGAATAGAAAATGGGTAAAAAATCCAGACTCAGAACGAGTACCACATAGATCGAAACGCCGGGAATAATAAACCGCAGGGTATTGGAAATACCGGCCTGGGATTTCTTTAAAGGGTGAAGCAGATGGATCAGAAACGCAAACCAAGCGGCGCTGCGCAGGGTCTCTAAGGAATGGTAGATGAGTTTAAGGTATAGATTAGTTTCCA
>JAAEPA010000377.1 GCA_024222475.1 Gammaproteobacteria bacterium
ATTGAGGCGTTACCGGGGCCTATTCTGCGTATGCCGGCGCTCATCAGGAAGGCCGGCAAGACTGTGGATATTATTGCCATCAATGCGGCGAGCCCATAGATCTGGGGCGGCAGATCGAGTGAGATCGATTCATGGGTTAGCCCGAAATGAAATCCAGTGCACAGCGATGCGGCGGTCATGGAGTAAGAGGTGAACCGTGTGGCGCCTACCTTATGTATGACCACGCCACTTCCAATCATGAACAATGCAAATGCCGTCGCGCTGGCGAGTACCAACGCCGAGCCAAGAATGGTCTGGGTGGATCCGAAATCGCTATCATTCCAGAACACCATGGCGATTCCGGTATAACTGATCAGAAGAGCCGCGCGCTGGTATCGGTGCACGGGGCGTCTTTGCAGGAAGGCGGACAATACGATGACCAGGGTAGGGTAGAGAAATAGAATCAGACGTTCCAGTCCGGCTGAGATGTACTGGAGTCCGGAAAAATCAAGAAAGCTCGCCAAGTAATAGCCGAGAAACCCTAACCCAATTACGCTAACCCAATCACGTCGGTTCAACAAGGCAGCGCGGTTTGATCTTTGCAGCCACAGGGCTGCAGCGATGAAAAACGGTAGGGAAATTACCATCCGTAACGCCATCAGGGTAATGGCGTCAACATCACCAGGGTAGCCGTAGGCCAGCTTGACCAGTACGGCTTTAGAGGAAAAGCCGAAGGCCGCTGTAGCGACAAAAAGGCTGCCGAGAGAGGAGGCCCGTATATTGTTTGGTGAGGAATCCGTTGCCGGTAGCGCCACGATCTTCTCCTTACGCGGATCGGGCAACGAGATATGAAAAAACAGTCGCGGCGGGATCCGCGGCTGTTATGGGTTGAGAATAGTTTGTCTGAGAAAAGGGGTATCAGCACAAATAGCCGCGTTGGATTGGATAATCCAGCCACAGCCATTTCATTAATGAAGGAATACGATGCTTATTGTCGCTAATGTTCATGGCGCCAGCATAGGGTAGGGGCAGGGGATATGTCAAACCCCTTACTTCCGACGTGAGGCAGACCCAAGGGGAATGTCCGCCGGTTGTCTGGCCACTAGGAGGCTGTCCGAGAATGACGACCGTAGCGAGGGCCAGACTAGTCCGCAGTAGGTTGGTTGATTCTCGGACAGACTCCTAGGCTTGGTAGCCAATCGTTCACGTTCAACCTGGTGTTTACTGTCCATGGAGAGGGATGTCCGGGTAAGTCACAGTGGTCATTGAGGTGTTTGATGAACTGATTTCGCGGCATGGGTTCGGCTCCCAGGCTGTCGATGTGAGGGGAAGACAGTTGGCAGTCGATCAGCGGGTAGCCCCAGGTTTGCAGATGTCTCAAAAGATAAATTAGGGCGACCTTGGAGCTGTCTGATTCATGGCTGAACATGGATTCACCGAAAAAGACCTTACCGATTCCAACACCATACAATCCGCCAATCAGGATGGAGTCGCTGTCCCATACTTCAACGGAATGGGCATGGCCTTGGATGAATAGTTCGCAGTAGGCTTCCAGCATCCGGTCGGTGATCCAGGTGCCGCTACTGCCTCTGCGCGGGGCGGCACAGGCCGAGACCGTTCTCTCGAAGGCTTGGTCGAAGCTGATGGTCCAGGGTTTGTTTCGCAGTGTTTTTCGCAAACTGCGGGAGATTCTTAAGTGCTGAGGATGGAGTACTGCTCGCGGATTGGGTGACCACCAGAGGATGGGTTGCCCCTCTTCATACCAGGGAAAGATCCCCTTGCGGTAGGCTCGCAAGAGTCGGTTCGGACTGAGATCACCACCGGCGGCCAGCAGTCCATCAGGCTCCTTCAGGGCCTCCTCAACAGGCGGAAATAAAGATCCGGAATCTACCGGATCTAACCATTTAATAGCCATCTAACCCGGATTTTTCACGAAATATCCGGGTTAGCCGATTCGGGGCGCCTGGTGCGCCAGTTGGTCGAGATATCTTTCGGCATCCAGTGCGGACATGCACCCGCTTCCGGCAGAAGTGACGGCCTGGCGATAGACATGATCCATGACATCACCGGCGGCGAATACTCCAGTAATGCTGGTGGCCGTTGCATCACCATCGCAGCCACTGTTGACCACGATGTAGCCACCCTTCATATCCAGTTGCCCGGTAAAGATATCGGTATTGGGGGTATGGCCGATGGCGATAAATACGCCTTGTAAAGCGATGTCTTTGGTTTGCTCGTCCTTGGTGCTCTTGATGCGTATCCCGGTTACGCCGGTACTGTCTCCCAAGACCTCATCCAAGACATGATTCCAGGCGATCTTCACATTTCCATCCTTGGCTTTGGCGAGCAGTTTATCGCGCAGGATTTTTTCGGCGCGTAGCTCATCGCGGCGGTGAACCAGGGTGACCTTGGCGGCGATATTGGCCAGATAAAGCGCCTCCTCCACCGCCGTGTTGCCACCGCCGATAACCGCGACTTCCTGTCCGCGGTAGAAGAATCCGTCACAAGTGGCGCAGGCTGAGACGCCCTTGCCCTTGAATTTATCCTCTGATTCCAGTCCCAGGTAGCGCGCGGATGCCCCGGTGGCTATGATCAGGGCATCGCAAGTGTAGGTGCCTGAATCACCGATGAGGGTGAAAGGGCTCTGCTGCAATTTAGTAGTGTGGATATGGTCGAAGATGATTTCGGTATTATAACGCTTGGCGTGCTTTAGCATTTGTTCCATCATTTGTGGACCCTGAAGGCCTTCCTCACCGCCCGGCCAATTATCGACTTCAGTGGTGGTCATCAGCTGGCCGCCTTGCTCGATTCCCGTAATCAAAACCGGATTTAGATTGGCACGTGCGGCATATACAGCGGCCGTGTAGCCTGCGGGGCCTGAACCGAGAATCAATAATCGGCAATGTTTGGGATCACTCATGTATAATTTTTCCTGGTCGCTATTCTGATCTGGATAATACCTTGTTCAATCAGTACCATGGTGGTGTTTTATTAAAGTATTCTAAGCCTAATGTTACGGTCTGCGACTTGTAGGGTAAAGCAGTACAATTATAGTTTTCAGGTTTTATGCCCATCTGTCATAGGTATTAACCCGGATATTTTATGAATTCGCGTGATGATCGCGTAGAGAATTGTTTTCACAAGGGATTTTGCGAAGGAGCGGCATATCCACGATGGGACCGATCAATCTGCTTTACAACTCAATACGTGGTCGAAAGGGCTTGACATGAAGGGGAGTTCGGAGTTTGGTTTGGCATAGGGGGTGGGGCGCTTGTGAACGCAGCAATGGATAAGTTATTGGCATACTTGAAGTAATTGCACACCATACCCGCAGCGCCCCACCCTCTATGCTGAC
>JAAEPA010000378.1 GCA_024222475.1 Gammaproteobacteria bacterium
ATGACATCCGCAGTTGTGGCATCTAAGGCCTGTTTAACTTCCTCTAAATAGGACTGACGGTCGTACGGGTCGGGATTTAGGATATCGACCCATGATTCACTGCCGAGGATGTTGACATTACCGTCCCCATAATGAAGATCGAAATCCAGAATGAACGCCGTTTCAATTCGGCCTGTCGTCTTAAGCCGATACAGGGACACGGCCATGTTATTGAAATAGCAAAATCCCCAGCAGCTATCAGCCGATGCATGATGCCCGGGTGGGCGTATCAGAGCAAAACTTGGCTCGCTCATTCCTGTTTCAGCCGCGCAAATCGCCCCTCCTGCGGCCAGAGCGGCAATATCATACAGCCCCTGTCTTCGGATGCTTTCGATGTGGCCCTTGGGATGAGGGGCCTGCAGATCACTCTCCGTTGCCGGGGAAAAAGAGAGGATATCTACATGGGGGGCGATGGTGTCGACAATCGCCTCCATTCTGCCCGCTGCAGCTGCAGGATCGCCAGTGTACACGGAATAAAAATCCGGGTGAAAATAGACTTTCATACCTCACCTCCTTATTTTTTCCTCAAGAACCAATCCC
>JAAEPA010000379.1 GCA_024222475.1 Gammaproteobacteria bacterium
GAACGCGGCCGAGCTTAGTATCGGAAAAGGCGGCTTGGAGGGGCGGGAGAAGATCGCGTAGAATGAACATTGAACGAGGCCTTGTTTTTCTGTGTTATCAATGGGTTAGCACCACAAATAATACCAGAAAACGAGCCCTCGTTCATCTTTATGTGATTGATATTTAAGAAAAATACCTCTATCAGGCAGGCCGAAGTGCTAGCAGCATGACTCATTTCCGCTTATGAGGCATTGCATATGTTGCCCGCTCGAAAAAGGCGAAACACCAATTGCCCGATGCTGGGTGCAGCGACAGTGCACAAGAATATCACCAATCACTAATATCTTTATCTATTAGAGTTGACTAATATACTTGCCGCCAAACACCGGGAAAATTGGTCGGGATTGTTATTCCTGAACAAAACGCAGAAACTTCAGTTCTTCAAGATGCCCTAATTCTAATAACCCGGGAAGACCTGCGAGGCCTGGAATATGGTCTCGAACCACAACATGGTCGCGGACTTGAGTGCCAGGGCCAATGCCGCGGCGGCGCTGGCCAGCATAGTGACAGAGGCCAGTACCCAGTTTGCGTTCTGTTTGTGATTCATCGTCTTCTCCCGGGTGAAATCGTGCCGGGTCCATTGTCGATAGTGACCGGGATCCTTCCCTTGTTCGTTTCACCGTTGTTGAGTTCCACTATCCATCATTCAAGACGGCGCGTGAACACGAAAAAGCCTCAGTGCGTGTCAGATTATTCGGATAAACTTGTCGACCAGGACCATAAAAGCCTATGCCACCCGCTGCGCTGTTACTGATAGC
>JAAEPA010000380.1 GCA_024222475.1 Gammaproteobacteria bacterium
CGAGGAGAGGGAAGTCGACCAAACCGTTGCTCCAACATTTCGGCGACTAAAGGCTCGCAAGCCAAAGCCGCTGGGGGTGCGCTGGAGCACCAACGTGGTTGTGGTGCTAGACGACCGGTTTGTGCTGAACGACGTTCGAGAAGGCGGAAGCATATACGGCTCTGACGGCCGGAAACTGCGTGACATAGCAGGTTATTGGAAGCGCTCGTCCGCAGATTGGGTCTTTCTTGTCGACCCAGACAGGGCCCTTCATCTACGCAGCTACGTGCCCTTGTCTACCGCCTACCAGTCGCAAACCTCGAACAAACCAGTTCGCCAAAGGATGATGTTAGGCGTATAATATCCATTGGTGTTCTACCACCTACCAACAGCTGGCGGGGCGCCAGACCCATTTCCATAGCCATTTCAAGCATCCCGAACGTCATCCTGGGTGTGTAAGAAGTCAGTCGATGGGCAGCACCTTGGCGAACAGCAATCGGGTAGCGGCAAGGCGGTCTTTGTGGGGAACGTGATAAGTCGCATGGATCCGGCGAGCAGCCAAGCGCAACAAATTGTGATGGTCACAGGATGGCTCGTCGCTGATGGTATCTACGGTGGCAAGAAGCCAGAATGTGCGGTCGATACGGCGGCATGCACCCATGGCCTTTGTGATGTAGTTTTTGATTAATTCTTTGGTGTCATCAGTGTCTTCCTCTTGGGCGTCGCGTTGCACATCCAAGTGGGTCAGCATTAGATCCCGTGCCACAAGCCGCTCACGCAATAGGGCCACTGCAATCTCCCAGCCCTCGCGCTCTTCGGCAATGTTCTTGACGATCCCGCGTAAGTAACGTCCATCCACGCTCTCGGGGAGGGTGCCAGCGCGCTTCTTTCCTTCAAAGACAGCAATGCCCTCCAGGACTGCGTCCATTGGCCAACTCGCGATAGCGATGCGGATGTGGCGTTCAGGATCATGGAGATTAAGGCGTTTAAATGCAGCATCCAGTGCTGCCCTGGTGATGGGATGTTGTCTGCGTGCACGGGTCTCTTTTGCCTTCTTCTGCCGTTGATGTCGGCGCTGTAATGCAACCTTTGCCGCTTGTACTTCGGCCTCAGTTGGTTTGGCGCTTTGGAATAATTGTACGCGGCTATTGCCAGCTCGATCATTGCGTGCACGATGGTTGACTGCACGAGCCCAAGTCGTAATTACAAGGCGTGCTACCTCGGATGCGATCTGTTGGGTGGTGTCACCATGAAGAACCAGCGGTGGAGCTTCCTGTTTGAACAACCCGAAGGCGCCTTCTACCTGGGGTTTGTCGGTGGGCTCATAGGGGCGTGACCGCATGCGCAAGGTGTCACCAAGTGCCTCATCAATCTCTTGGGTGTGGTTAGACGGCTTGTTGTCAAGCAACAAAGCCAGTGGTGGACCAGCAGTGTTCACGCCATCCTCAAAGGCCTCAATGACTGCAGCAGCATCCTCCGTTGGGCGCATTGAAGCCCCCATGAATGCAGTGGTGTCTGCATCAACAAGCAGTTCCAAGTTGACCTTGAATGTCTGACCCCCAATCTTAACCACCAGCTCAGTGCCATCACCAACCCACTGCGCGTTTGGGAAAAAGGTCTCAAAGCCACTCCGGTTGGCTGATGCATCACATGGACGACCGCGTCGTATCGGCGTGCGAAGTCCGTGTGCTTGCAAGATATCGCTGATGTATTGCCGGCCAAAAGGGATGCGTAGATGGAACTGGACGTGCTCGCAGAAATTCCTGAACCCACCTTTCCAACACGCATACTCCGCAACAACCGTCTTGATCCGTGCAACACTTGGCTCTGGAGCAGCAGTTAGGTTCTCTGGAGGTGCCACCAAGGGGCGATCGCCATGGATCCAGTCTTTCAAAGTCCCTGAAGGCACACCTGTAGCTTCAGCAATCTGCTCGACCTGGTGGTCAGGATTCTCCCATAGTTCCAGTACAAATAGTCGATAGGCGTCGCTGTATCTGCGACGAAGCGAAGAGCCACTGACGCAGCCAGGGTGGTCATACACAAAATCACGAACCTTATGGGCAAGTGCGACACGTTCATCCACTCTGACCATTGGGAGGGGCGGTGGCGGTCGACCTGGTGGGTTCAGCAAATTTGGCATTGTGGCTTCAACGGCAGCCTTGACCTTGTAGGCGGTAGTGCGGCGTGCTTCGGTGGCTCTCAGAGCAGCAGTAGCTGTTGGCGTCGGCAAACCGTGAAGCTTCAAGACAGGAATCGCTGCAAGTAGAAGGCCAGCGGCAAGGCATGGGGATAGAAGATGCATGGTCCCGGGCTTTGTCGGGGGTTTGTTTGTGTAGCAACTTCCAAGTGCCCGCTTTTCCCGTGGACCGCTCCTTTTTACTTTGCGCCTAGCGTCAGTAGCGGTTGCCCGAGAAGCCAGATTTCAGGCTTTCCTCCACGACTCACGACCTTGAACAATTCCAGCGCCCGTTCATGAAGATCAAGCATGTCGGTATGCGAAGATGCGCCCACGCCAGCCTCGATACGAGAAAGCACCTCATCAACGCGCCCATAGTATCGGTCTGCTGGTACCAATAGACCGCCAAGTGCATGGTGAGTTCGGCGATGGTTGTACCAATGCATGTGACTTTCCAGTCGGCGTTTCATTTCTGAGATATCGTAGAATCGCTGCACATCAAAAAGTTCTTTTGCAAGGTTTGAGTTGAATACTTCTACCTTGCCGTTCCACTCCTTATGTTCTGCAATGATTTGGTCCACGCCCAGTTCTGTGAGCAAACTTGTGAACCTCGAGATCCCTTTCCACGACCAAAACGCGCTGCCCTTGTCGTTCATCACAGCCTCTGGTCTGCCATGTCGCTGAACGGCATCAGTGAAAGTCTGCACGACCATGTCAGCCCGCTCTGCGTCATCAACCCCATGTCCCACCACATACCGACTGTGGTCGTCAATGAGGATGAGCGTAAACGTGTTTGTGCGATTGATGTGGCGATGCACAAAATCGAGATGCCACATATGGTTTGGACGAACCGCCTCAAAACATGAATCGTGTGGATCTCGTTTCACCTTTGGTGGTCGATACCCTGCGTCTTCCATGACCCGGCGGACCGTATTCACACCCACCTTCACACCCTTACGACGAAGTTGATTGCGCACTTGGCTAGGTCCTAAACCAGGATGCTGACGCCAGAGAGCCAAGATCTCCTTGTCCCGCTGGGCTTCGATGTCGTCTGGTGCTGCCCCTGAAGTGGGCGAGTCTCCCTTGCCAGCAGCAGCAAGCCTGACTTTACGTTGCCATTCATACAGCGAGAACCGGCTCATTCCTAACTGTTTACTGACAGCGGTCACACCAATTTCGGCAGCGAGCTCAAGGGCGCGAGCCTTCTCTGATGGAGTGTAGCTGCGAGCCACCCTGCGAGGCTTTTTGATCTGGGCTCCAAGCGTTGAGCTGGATGCAGCCTTGGGCTTCGGGACGCTCTGCGTCGTGCCTAGGGCAGCATTCTTCCTGGCCACAAAGGCCCAGTTGTTGATAGTGCCGTATGGAATACCCAGTTTAGCACTGGTGGCCGTTACGCCTATGGACATGGCAAGGTCAACTGCCTGCTGTCGTTGTTGTGGGCTGTATTTGGATATTGTTATGCGCATGAATTGCTCCACCACGATGGCCACCCCAATCTGTTCGGGGTTTCAGCCTCAATCGCGGATGAACATCGTCAGGCAACAGCATCTACCCACGTGAGCACCACTTGGAGATGTCGTTTGAGGACGGCGGTCGCCTGCTTGTTGTCCCCGAACATCAACCATATCCAGATCAGCTGGAGGCACCTGTGGATTATGCGACCTGGTTGCTTGGGGGTTACGGTCCAGGGACC
>JAAEPA010000381.1 GCA_024222475.1 Gammaproteobacteria bacterium
AAGGCTCATGTGATCGAAACGCAGGGTCATTATTTGGAGGTCAGCCGGTATATTCATTTGAATCCGGTTCGTGCGCGCATGGTAGAGCGTGCGCAGGATTATCCCTGGAGCAGCTATCCAGGGTATCACTGGAGTGGGCGGAAGCTCCCCTGGGTCACGTATGAGCAGGTGCTCGGGGAGTTTGGGGGGGATAACGCGAGGGCGCGCGCGCGGTATCGGCAGTTCGTTAGAGAGGGTGCGAATGATGAGGCGCAGTCGCCTCTGGAGGAAGCTTACCAAGGGCTTGTACTGGAGATCTGAGGTGTTTGTGAAAGAGGTGCGCCGGATGCTCGGGGGAGCGAAGGTCGAGCCGAGCGTTGCGGAGCGCAGGGGACTGATGGGCAGGCCGGGGCTGGAGAGGATTAAGACGGCCGTCGCAGAGGTGACGGGGGCCGATGAGCGAGCCTGGAAACCGGGTCGTCGAGGGCAGAGAACGGTTCTCGGGCGGTAGCGGCTTACATTGCCCGACGGCGGTATGGATACGGCGCGGGCGAGACGGTAGCAGCCCTGGGATACACAAGTACCGGTGGAGTGGGCTGGTGAAAATCCGCGATATTCAGCCGATTTGCGGGCTGTAATAGCAAACCGTTTTTGTTCCGGAAAGAGTGGAGATAGTTTACGAATGGTTTTGTAAAATCCGTAACGCCCCATTGACAGCCTATCGCACATAAAGACATTTAATTAGACATTTCAGGCCGATCATGCTATTGGAATGATCCCAAAGTTTAGCTTAATAAACGGGGTCATGAATGAACGAAACAAAGGAATACAAAAGTCCAAGAAGAAAGCTGGTCAAGTTTTTCGAAAAAAGCCGGGACCAGTGGAAAGCCAAGTGTGCGGATGCCAAAACGATGGTAAAGAAACACAAGAATCGCATGCGCTACCTGGAGGCAAGCAAAGAAAAATGGAAAAGTAAGGCCATCGAATTGGAAAAAGAACTGGCTCGAATGAAAGCCCGTGAAGCTCCAGAGTTGGATCGAGAAGAAAACCCTGGATTAACTGAAACTGCATCGGGTTCGGAGTTACTGAGGCAACGTCCGCGCTATCACACCTATTCGATTGGGCAAATTTGGCTATTCGTTTTACTGGTATTATCCTCGGCCTCTTCCCTTCGCAGTTCCAGCCGTATCCTTAATTTGGTACTGCCATTTTTTGGTTATGCGTTCCCCTGCCCATCCTGGTATACAGGTCGGTTTTGGTTGTTACGGATCGGCTATTACAAACTCATGAGGCCAAAAGAGCAGGCCGATGATTGGGTCTGGATCATTGATCATACCGTTCAATTGGGTGAAGAGAAATGTTTGCTCATTTTGGGTGTCCGGCTGAGCACTTTATCTTCGGATCTTACGTTAAAGCACGAAGATGTGGAGCCGATTGCCCTTTATCCAGTAAAAAGCTCGAATGGAGAGGTGGTATTTCAGCAGTTGGAGGAGACCATTGATAAAACCGGATTGCCCAGAGCAATTGTGGCCGATCACGGATCCGATGTGAACTCTGGTATTGCGCATTTTGTCGAAGCACACCCGCAGACCAGCGGGCTTTATGATATCAAGCATAAGGCGGCAGCATTGCTGAAAAGCCATCTGAAAGATGATGAGATTTGGAAAAGTTTTACCCAACAGGCATCGCTGATGAAATCGCAGGTTCAACAAACAGCCCTTTCTTTCATTGCTTCGCCGAATCAGCGAACGAAGGCGCGTTACATGAACTTGGAAGTCTTAGTACGCTGGGGCAACCGAGCGCTTGTGCTGTTGGATCATGTAGAAAAGAAGACGGAGACACGGGAGAGTTATGAAAAAATCAAATTGAAATTGGGATGGCTTGGTGAATTCCGCGAGCCCCTCAAGGAATGGGGTGAAATCTGTCAAGTGACGATAACCGCGGAAAGTTATGTGCGCCAGCAGGGACTTTGGAATGGTTGCGATTCAGATTTATCGACGCGCTTTGATTCTGGTATCTCGTCACCGAAAGCCATCCAAATTCGAAACCAACTTTTGGACTTTGTAAAAAACGAATCATTGAAAGCCAAACCTGGCGAGAGTTTACTGGGAAGCAGTGAGGTCATCGAATCGGTCTTTGGTAAATTGAAATGGATCGAGAAAGATCAATCGAAAAGTGGATTTACTGGTCTTATCTTGGGAGCAGCGGCAATCGTATCCAAAACGACCCAAGAGGTTGTAACGAAAGCAATGGAAACAGTTCCTACCAAAAAAGTGACTGAGTGGATAACAAATAAAATCGGTCCATCGGTTCAATCTAAGCGGAACATTGCATTTTCCATCGCTAACGATGCGGAACAAAAACGGGATCAATTGCTAAACTCAATTTGAGCCAATTTTCATCAGTCC
>JAAEPA010000382.1 GCA_024222475.1 Gammaproteobacteria bacterium
GACATCATCGACACGGCTGGCGCCACGGCCATCGTCATGGCCATCATCATTGCCATCATCATGGGCGTCACTGGCATCGTCGTCATCGTGGCCATCATCGTGGCCATCATCGTGGCCATCATCGTGGCCATCACCGTGGGTACCACTACTGCTAAATTCAATCAACGTTTACTGAACACCCTCAAAGAATGGGATGTCAAACAACACTCATCCGGTAGGACCTGTTCCAAAAAGGAGTTTTGGAACAGGTCCAGGGAACCTGCCAGCCGAAGGCGGGCGATAAGGCAAGTCGGATAGGGAAGTGTGTAGGTAGCATTCCTAAGATGGAATCGATTATTCGAGTACATCTAAAAAACTGTGGAACCATGCAGTCTATACCTTAAACCACGGTAGCCACTTCAATGATTCGATCTACGAAGGCCGGAACTACCCGTGTCGCAGGCCCGTAGATCTTTTCGGAAAATGCAGATTCCACTTCTGAAGGCTCAAGATTCAGTTCAACGGAATGTGCGCCCCCACTGCGGGCAACCTGGACAAAACCGGCGGCAGGATAGACATTGCCCGAGGTACCTATGGAAAGGAATAGATCGCAGTTTTCGAGAGCATAGTAAATCTTGTCCATTGCCAAAGGCGTTTCACCATACCAGACAACGTGCGGACGCAGCGTTCCGACACTGTCGCAACAATCACAACGGTCCAAGATACCGATGTCACCCCTGATCGGATAGATCTTCCCACTGGCCGAACAATGCATCTTCAGCAGTTCTCCATGCATGTGAATGATGTCTTTACTACCCGCACGCTTATGCAGGTTGTCGATATTCTGGGTAACGATGAGAACCTGTCCAGGAAACGACTCCTGCAACCGTGTAAGGGCCTCGTGTCCCTCATTGGGTTGGATAACCGAGGAAACAAGTTGGCGGCGCCGCATATTATAAAACCGGTGAACAAGCTCAGGATTCACGGCAAAACCTCGCGGAGAGGCAACATCTTCTATCCTATAGTTCTCCCATAAACCATCCGACGCCCTGAACGTTTTTATACCGGACTCCGCCGATATCCCGGCACCGGTGAGAATGACAATGGAATTGTATCTTTGTACCATTATTTAATTAGACCCTAGCCCTGCATAGTTTCTACAAGCGCTGATCAGCCCCCAAGTTCCAGTTAATAACCAAAAAAAACCCTGAGAATATCAGGGGGTTATTACTACGCTATATTGACTCAGCCTTCATTGACATAGGTTCAGGCAGTGGCTTTTTCGCGTTTATACTGCGCAATCTTCACCGCCATCCGATCCTTAGCCAGTAACTTCTTCTTTTTCATCTTCTCTACTGTAAAATCATCTAAAGAAAACACCCCGAGTTTTGCATCACGAACCTTTTTTTTCAGTTTCTTGTGTTCCTGATAGAGCTTCTCAAACTTCCTGTCGGTGTTACGTAACTCATCGACAACGTCTTGTTCATATTCGAACATAGGCACCTCTCAACGATATAGGGGTATACTTGGCTACTTAGGAGAGCATCTGAGCAGACTTCTCTGCGCCCGAAAACCCACCTGTCATGGGTATATGCCTCACCTATTGCTACTGTACCTGATAACACTACCTCAAATACCACTGTCTAGCAACAGGCTCATTCTTGGACTAATTTTTAACGCCGATGCTGCAGAAACACCAGCGTCTTACTGATAGATAGTTTCACACTCGAAGGCCCGCTGCGGATAAAAAATGACTCTTCGTTGCGAGCAGAAAGAAACACCGGCACCTTGGCCCGCTCACATTCAACCACGATAACTTGCTTGCCGTACACGGGCTGGAGATCGAAATGAACAAACTTGGAAAACTCCAATCCGATGTGTTGTTGAAACAGGTTCTTGAAGTGTAATCTGCACCGATCCTCATTCTCGAATCCATCAGGCTCTATGCCCAAAATGCTGCCGGCATCATCGACTCCAATGAGCAAGATCCCACCATTGGTATTCATAAAGGCCACAACCGTCTTCAACCACGCCAATTCAATCTCCTTCCCCGGTCTTCCAGCCTTGAGATTCATGCGCATGGTGGATTTGAATTCCAGGACTGAAGTTTCCCCTGCCCTGACCAGGGAAAGAACCTCATTTTCGAAGTCATGACTGTCTATACTCAACTTCGGCAGATTTTTCAGCTGGCGACCATATCTGAAGACTAGAAATCCGGCCAGAACCACGCCTACCAGCAGAACCGCGAGCCCGACTGAGGCAATCACGCCCCATTTTTTCTGCACCTCACCAATAAAATCAGACTCTGGCGTGGTGACACCGAACCAGAGACTACGATTATCAGGGTAAAGCGGCAAAAACCTGGCCCACCAAGTAGCACCTTGGATATCGAACCGAAAGGATTCTTCAGCGGGTCTGTCTTGAGTTTTCCATGCCTGGGTGGTCTCGAACACCACCTTGGCATCAAAATCCGCCGCGGGTTGGAAAAACGCCCCCCTACCGACAGAGGGGCGCTGAGCATCATTGCTTACCGGTGGAACAAACACCGCTCCTTCATCATCGATGAGTAAGGCCCGGCCATGCTCGCTGGGCCGAAGTTTAGCCAGTGCACCGGCGATATCGTTTAATAACACATCGAAGGCAACCACATGATCACCGGAGTGATCATCTTTCCGCCATCGAGTCGAGGCGGTAACCCCGGGGGCCTTGAGGGTATAAAAGACATAGGGTTTGCTCCAAAAGATCCCATCGTCCCGCGCAGTGCTGAACGCACCTTGGTACCAGGGACGCGACCTGGGATCGTAGTCCGACACCTCGGACCACTCCCTAAGCAATTCCAATTCGGGCGACCAACGTCGCCAAACCACGGAGGACTCCGACCCTTCGATCACCGTCGATCGGGTCAGCCATTCGTCATTTTTTCGAAGCAGGAAATACTCAAGCCCGTTGGCATCGGCGATCATCATCCCCGTAATCTGGGGCATCTGCTCCAGCATGGGAACAAACCTGAAATTCAGTGCTCGGAAGTCCTTAGCATCCAGGTCACCCGCGGATCCCCATTTTTTTACTATCTGTAATGCCTTTGTTACCGGCTCGAAAAGGCGTCTAAAATCCTGTGTAGCCTGAGTCGCCGCACTGGATATTTGTGACTGGACGATGTCCTGCCTAATGTCGACACTGAGAATGCTCGTTACAGCAAATAAAGTCCCGGAGGTCAATACGATAAGCAGCAGCAGATCGCGCAACAATCTGCGCCGTATGCTGTAAGGTCGAGACCTGACCAGAGCGGTGAACTGAGATATAGCACTCATCGGTTTCGGTAGCCTTGCTCAGCGTAACTCTTCAATCGAGTGTTTCTTAGCCATAACCTCGGGTTTGATCAGAGCATAGCCCTGGAGTTGCCAATGCGCGAGTTCGGTGATGGCCGACGGAATCACCTGCACAAAGCCCTGAAAATCCTTCAGTCGGTAGCCGTAATCCTCCGCGGCAAGACCGCAAACCTTAAATTCCACCCCCAGTTCAGCGTAATAACGCATGCGCTCCACAGTGTCATGATATTTTTCATAGTTATGCTTAGCTAAGGTAACGATCTCGGTACCGTGGATGACGACCTTGATATCCATGAACTCAGGAGCATAGCCATAGGGGTCGTCCAATAAAGGAGACAGCAGGGCCCGAATCCAATAGAGGGCCGACGCGGCCTTTTCAGGTTCATCGAAATAGAAATCGAAAACGACCTTTTGCTCGGTATAGGGCGTCTGCACGAATTGCGGTTCGGCGCGCAAACCAGACGCCATGATCAAGAAAATAACACTCAGAACCCGTGTTATAGAGAATGCATTCATAGGTTGTTCTCCCGGCTGGTTATGTGATTTTTTTTAACGCGCGCCCCGTCATGGCCTCCGAGCGCGATGGCTCGTACTATCGTACGAATTAACCGGGAAACAAGCATATACACACAGACTTTTTGGCTATTTAAACACGAAAATAGCATGTTTTTCCGGCCAACAAACCCGCTACGCCAGACCAATTCGCAAGAGGCCCAATGGTTAGCATCTTTCTTTTAAAACCTTGATTAATATTCATATATTTAACGATTATACCGCTAATATTTAGTAGAAATATTGACACGAACTAATCCGTACATTATTTTCTATTACGCTTTAGATGTTTAAAATCGAATGAAAATGGATTATTCTGCAATCCCACTGGGAGTGGTCCTCTAGCCTATAAGACATAAAGCATTAAGGGCGGTAGCTCGATGTGATTGTAATTACCAATATAATAATAAACGGTACAACATACCAGCCAACCGCGAACCTCGTTACCAGCGGCTCTGACCTAAGATCCGACAAGTGATCGTAGTCAAACAATAAAAGCTCTTGATCCGTGCCGCGATCTTTGTTCCCTAGGGAATCACGACCAGGATTCCATTCGGTCTCAAATTCACCCTGCTAATCTATTGGAGAATAGCCAAAGATGAGTCCATTGATCGGCATCGCCGCTGCAGGCATTTTCATGACCAGTCTGGGCGTAGCCTTGGCCGTTCTGCTGGCTATCGCCAACAGAAAACTATACGTCTTTGAAGATCCCCGCATCGACCAGGTGGAAGAGATGCTGCCACGGGCCAATTGCGGTGCCTGTGGTTCACCGGGATGCCGGCCTTTCGCCGAATCTCTAGTAGAGGGTACGGTAGACCCGGGTCTGTGTACGGTCAATGCCACCGAGATGACCCAGGGCATTGCCGATTTTCTGGGCGTTGAGGTGTTGCAACGTGAAAAACGGGTCGCCCGCCTGGCCTGTGCAGGAGGAACCCATGTCGCTTACTACCGCGCCAAATACCAGGGACTCGAGTCATGCCGTGCGGCAGACGTGGTCTCAGGAGGAGGTAAGGGATGTACTTGGGGATGCCTGGGTCTGGCTGATTGCGAGCGCGCTTGCGAATTCGACGCGATCAACATGGACCCACATGGTCTGCCGGTGGTGGTCGAGGAAAATTGTGTGGCCTGTAACGGTTGTGTCGAGGCCTGCCCTAAGGATCTTTTCTCCCTGCAACCCTTGAGCCAAAAGCTCTGGGTGGCTTGCAAAAACCTGGTAGAGGGAGACGAGGCCGAGGCCCTTTGCGAGGTGGCCTGCACGGGTTGCGGACGTTGTGCCGCCGATGCTCCGGAGGGACTGATCACCATCCAACATAACCTGGCAATAATCGATCACACAAAAATCGGTTTGGCCTCACGGGTAGCCATCGAACGCTGTCCTACGGGCGCTATCGTTTGGTTGGATGAAGACCATGGCGCCGTCAAAGGCGTTGAGGCCAGGAAGATAGTTCGCATGGAGCCGCTACCCAGAGGTTAGGAGACATGTAACTACTCACACCTTGAAGGGCATGAAGTGTTAAACAGCACAGATTCCTGATCAACCTCAATGTGAGGTTGCTAAAGCAAGGCATTAAAAGCGTTGTCCGGTAACACCTTTATGTTCTTCATGCCCTTCATGGTATGAGTGGTTACGGAGAAATTTTAATTTGGTACGATAAAACACATACCAGCAGGATATTCAGATGCATTTCAACGGTCGCCTACCGAACTAGGGCGATTGCTTTATAGGATCAGAAGACATTGGCGATGGCTATGAAATCCACACCGACGCTGCAACAGGATGAGGCCCATGATTAAAAACCTTACCGGCAAATTGCCGTCCCTTACAGGAAAAATAATTAACAAAGGGAAAGTTGAACAATTCAAGTACCCCGGTTCGCGTAATGCCATGGACGGTAATACCGCAGTCATTATGTGTGAACGCGAATCCACCGATGCTGCGGGGGCCTATCCGATTACGCCATCCACTCAGATGGGTGAATTCTGGGCCGAGGAAC
>JAAEPA010000383.1 GCA_024222475.1 Gammaproteobacteria bacterium
CGCAAGACTGCAATTATCCAGGAATAAATGCAGACCTTATAGAACTTAGTCCTTTTTCCGCACCAACCCATTTAACCAGGTTACGGCCTCCCGCCCAGGCACAAGACCTTTTACACACCACAAATCCAGTACCTTGGCACCGTGAAGCTTACATTCCGCACCCAACTCGCAAGAAAAGAGCGAATTAAATACCTTAATAAATATGCGTTAATTATAGATAAAACAACTTTCGGGTACCTTCAATGCCTTTAGGAATGCTTCCTGGGTTGATGATAACGATTGCGCCAATTGGCGCCTTTGCCCAATACGAAGAATCATGATCCCTTTGAACTTCCAGGTCATCATGTAACTTGTGGGGCGTTGAGTCGGCTTGTTATCCCATCCGGGTAAAGTCGTATCGGCGACCTTCAGTTCGGTACGCATGGTATTTTCGATGAGACGCCAAATTAATAACGAGATCAGCAAAATCAATCCCAGCGCTTCAATTCGTTCAGGTAGTTTCAGAAAAATGGCATTGACGATCTGGTCGTCTTTAAGAAAACCGAAATTGTTCTCGATGGCGTGTTGATCTTTGTAGGTTCTCAAGAGCTTCTCTGCACTGTAGCCTTCGTCCCCTTCAGCAGGAACGTTGGTCAACAGCACGAAGCAGCCGGACAACTGGCGGCGGCGGGCAATCTCCTTCTCTTTTTCGGTGACCTTCGCCGACAGTTCGTACTCTATGGCGATGGGCGTGCGTGGGACGCCCTGCTTGGGGCGTCCCCGGCCATAACGGGGGCACTCGACGATCTCGACTGCCAATTGATGGTACAGGGTGGTTTGAGCTAACAGTTCCCGCGCCGCTTGTTCGGCATCAGCACGGCAGAAGAAGCGTTTCTTCTTGAGGCTCGCCGCCATCGCTTTGGCCTCCTTCAATGAGGCGGCGAGTTCGCGCTCCAGGCGTTTTTGGCGACGGTTATCGTGGGCGCTGGAGTGAACGACGATGGCCCGATAGCGCTTGTCATACAGGGTAACCGTCTCCTCATGGACCCGATAGGAGGCATTGGGCCGGTTTTTGCTTGCCGGGGTAACCGCGATGCATCCAACATCCAGCCACTGGTCGGCATCCACCGCAGCCAGAATGGCGCGCTCGCATTCGTTGTAGTTGGCGGGTAGGCGGGTGATGAAGCGACCCGCCTGTGCCAAATTCTCCTCGGTCACCATCGCCGAGTCCGCCACATAGATGAAGGCCTCATCGGAGATACCATGCTGGTTCATGTGCCGGGAGACTTCGCTGAG
>JAAEPA010000384.1 GCA_024222475.1 Gammaproteobacteria bacterium
GTTGAGGATTTTTCGACCGAATAAGCCTTCTGATTTTAGTAATATACAGCCGGTCCGCGTACGGTTTGTAGCAGAAAGTTGGTGAGAAATCCGGGCTAGCTCGTCTGGGTGCTGTCAGATATCAGCCGTCAGGTGCACGCCCTAGACGGGATTTGGAGGGCACTAACTACATTTGCATCAAGACCCTTTTTTTGTTTCACTATAAGGAGTGGAACTGGGAAGAAAGTCGAGAAACCTTTGATGTGCAGAGAACTCGTCAGTCAGGTTGACTTCCTATGGATTCATGGGTTTGACAGTAGTGGCCCCGGGGTGACCTGGGTGACCCTGTTTGGGAGATTATCTCGCCTCAAATCCTAAGGCCCAGTCCCAACTCTTACAAAGGTGGAATCCTATGTATACGAAAAAGGAAAAAAAGCAAATTGAAAAAATCGTCAAGGGGGTGACTCCACGAGGGTTAAGCAGATTAAATCTAAACGCGGCTGGGATAGATATCAGCCCAAAGGTTCATTCGGTGAGCGTTCCGGAGGGCCGAGACCCGCAAGGTAGAAGAACGCGACTGTTCGGACCAACCACAGGGGAATTGCTCAAAATTGCAAAATGGCTAAGGGAGTGCCAAATCACGACTGTCGCGATGGAGTCAACAGGAGTGTACTGGATTCCCTTGCGTGAGGTCTTGGAGGGTTTCGGCTTTGAGGTGGTGTTGGTCCATGCGCCTCATTTTCGGAATGTGCCCGGAAAGAAAACGGATATTTCCGACAGCGAATGGTTGCAAACGCTGCATAGTTATGGGTTGCTGCGAGGGTGTTACCGGCCCACGGAGGAGGTCTTGCCAATGCGGACCTATGTACGGGAACGACAAGATCTGGTAGCTCAGCGCAGCCGGCAAATCCAAAAAATGCAGAAGGCCTTGGACCAGATGAATGTGCTGATTCATCGGGTCGTATCGGATATCAGTGGGCAGACAGGGATGCGGATGATTCGTGCCATCCTAGTTGGGGAGAGAAATCTTGAGGTGCTAGCTGGATATCGAGACCCTCGCTGTCAAAAAAGCGAGGAGGAAATTCAAGAAGCCCTGAGGGGGAATTTTCTGCCAAGGCATCTGTTTTCCCTGGAGTTAGCCGTGAAACAATACGATTTCTGCCAGGAAATGATTAAGTTCTGTGACCAGAAAATTGAGCAAGAACTGGAAAGCCAAATTCCAGCCGAATATATGAAGGAGGCAGCAGACGAGATAGAAGAAAAGCTGCTGAAATTCAGGCCGCGAAAGGATGATCCCCAGTTTAACCTGCCCCTGTTTGCCAAGAAGCTGTTGGGCGTGGATATGACTGAGGTTGATGGGATCAACATCCGAACGGCCATGGTTTGGATCTCGGAAATCGGTTGGGACGTTTCTTCGTGGGAGACGTCCTCCTACTTTTCATCCTGGTTGACGATGTGTCCTGGAAACCATAAATCGGGTGGGGTCCAACATTCGGGGAAAACCCGTCGGTCGAGTAATCGACTGGCCCAGGCCTTAAGAAACGCGGCCAACACCCTCCACAAAAATCAAGGCCCTTTAGGAACCTATCTGCGCAAAATGAAAGCTCAATTGGGAAAAGCCAAGGGCATCACTGCTACAGCCCATAAATTGGCACGCATTCTCTACGCCATGGTCAAAAATGGAACCCCCTATAATCCCGAACTAGTCCGGAATCAAAACCGGAAACAGCAAAAAAGGAGCATCAAGTACCTGGAAAAAAGAGCCTTAGCTGCTGGGTTTCACCTTGTTCCTATGGAGACTGGCCCGACAGCCGATACTCAGGACAGGACTGCGATACCGGAGACCGCTACGGGGGCAATCAGCGCCTTGACGGGGGCTTCACTGGCATAAGTTAGTTGGGAGGTATCAGTGTTTACGTTTCAGCGAAAACTGACTGGCTGATACCTGAAACCTGATGCCTGATAGCGTTCCTTACGAAAAAAGTCTTGCCCAAAATGGTCAAGACTTGACTTGTAAGGGACTAGGCGACGGCCTCCAAGCTCGGCAGTCGTGGTCCCTTCGGGACAGTTAGCGAAGATTCGCAACATCGTAA
>JAAEPA010000385.1 GCA_024222475.1 Gammaproteobacteria bacterium
ACCAAGCCGCATATAAACGTAGGGACGATAGGCCATGTAGACCATGGTAAGACGACGTTGACGGCGGCGATGACGAAGGTGTTATCGCAGAAGTATGGAGGGGAATTCAAGGCATTTGACCAGATAGACAATGCGCCGGAAGAGCGCGCGCGTGGGATAACGATAGCCACGGCGCACGTGGAGTACGAGACGGAGAATCGTCATTATGCCCATGTAGACTGTCCTGGGCATGCGGATTATGTGAAGAACATGATCACGGGAGCGGCACAGATGGATGGAGCGATCCTGGTGGTGAGTGCGGCCGATGGGCCGATGCCGCAGACGCGCGAGCACATATTGTTAGCGCGGCAGGTGGGTGTTCCGTACATAGTAGTGTACATGAACAAGGCGGACATGGTTGACGACGAGGAGTTGTTGGAGCTGGTAGAAATGGAGGTACGGGACTTGCTGTCGAGTTATGAGTTTCCTGGTGATGACACCCCGATCGTGGTGGGATCGGCGCTCAAGGCGCTGGAGGGAGACGACTCGGAGATAGGGGTACCGAGTGTCATCAAGTTGGTAGAGGAGATGGATGCGTACATACCGGAGCCGGAACGAGCGATAGACGGCGGATTTTTGATGCCGGTAGAGGACGTATTTTCGATATCGGGTCGAGGCACGGTAGTGACGGGTCGAGTGGATCGAGGGGTAGTGAAGGTTGGCGAAGAAGTTGCGATAGTTGGGATCAAGAAGACGGTCAAGACCACCTGCACTGGAGTAGAGATGTTTCGCAAGCTGCTGGACGAAGGCCGCGCGGGGGACAACATAGGCGTGTTGTTACGAGGCGTGAAGCGAGACGATGTGGAGCGAGGGCAGGTATTATGCAAGCCGGGAACGATCACGCCGCACACGGAGTTTGAAGCGGAGGTATACATATTATCCAAGGAAGAGGGTGGTCGGCACACGCCGTTTTTCAATGGATATCGACCGCAGTTTTATTTTCGCACGACGGATGTGACCGGATCGGTGGATCTACCCGAGGGGGTAGAGATGGTGATGCCGGGAGACAACGTGAAGATGCGAGTGAGTTTGATTGCGCCGATCGCGATGGAAGAGGGGTTGCGGTTTGCGATTCGAGAAGGGGGGCGCACCGTTGGTGCTGGTGTAGTCGCCAAAATCATTGAATAGACGGTAGCGTCTGAATAGCCGTTTCAAATTGCGTCGGCTGAAAAGTCCTGAAACGGTTTCTACCTAGATTCTAAGGTCTGTATCGTTAGCAGTGGGACGAAGGCGTAGTCGGTCTCGCCCTTAAGAAAGAAAAGGTTTATTAATGGCAGCAAATCAAAGCATACGTATTCGGTTGAAGGCGTTCGACCACCGCTTGATCGATCGTTCTGCGAGCGAGATTGTGGAGACGGCGAAGCGAACTGGGGCGCGGGTGAAAGGTCCCATTCCGTTGCCAACCAAGAAAGAACGATTCACGGTATTGATTTCTCCGCATGTCAACAAGGATGCACGCGATCAGTATGAGATTAGAACGCATAAACGCATCATGGATATCGTTGATCCAACGGACAAGACGGTGGATGCCTTGATGAAGCTTGATCTCGCTGCCGGTGTGGATGTGCAGATAAAACTTAATTAATTGAGATTGCATAAATAAATCATCAACTCTGTCGGTGACGGTGAATGGGTGCTGTCATTGCCGCGAGGTTTAGATGTCGCGCATGTGCTTGTGAATGACAGGGGTGGCTGATGGGCCGTGAATCTTACGATATTGGCGGGTCGAGTGGCTGCACATTCACAATCTTGAGGATTATAGCCCCATTTTTTCCGCAAGCTGCCCATCCTATGGGTAGTGTGTGACTATTTGGGGTGCCTCTGGGGTGATATTCACTCCGCTTGTGTGGGTGTTCTAAATTAAGTTCAGAAATCCTCATATTATGGTTCCCTAATGGGGGAATTTTTGTCATAATTGCCAGCTTACCGTGGCTCGGCGCAAACACTTGTGTCGGGCCATCGAATTGTATGAATCGGTGAAAGTTGGTTTGAAAGAGTTAATAACGGGTTAAGCTTATGGCAATGGGATTGGTCGGACGCAAGGTGGGTATGTCGCGTATCTTTACGGACGACGGTGCTTCAGTACCCGTAACCGTTGTTCATGTGGAGGCTTGTCGTATCACGCAGCTAAAACGCGAAGAGGTGGACGGTTATCGGGCGATCCAGGTGACCTGCGGGAGTCGCAAGCCTTCTAGAGTGACTAAGCCGTTGGCCGGGCATTACGCAAAGGCGGGTGTTCAGGCCGGACGGGGTCTTTGGGAATTTAGGATAGAGGCAGGGGAAGGTGACGGGCTTGAAGTGGGCGCTGAACTGAAAGTGGGTTTATTCGAGGCGGGTCAACGGGTTGATGTCGTTGGAACGAGCAAAGGGAAGGGCTTTGCAGGCGCCGTAAAACGCTATAACTTTCGCACCCAGGATGCTACCCACGGCAATTCCTTGTCTCACCGAGCGCCCGGATCTGTAGGTCAGTGTCAAACACCCGGTCGTGTATTCAAGGGCAAAAAGATGGCGGGCCATATGGGAGATGTACGCAAGACCATACAGAATTTAGAGGTCGTACGGGTGGATGGGCAGCGCGATCTGCTGATGATCAAGGGTGCCGTACCCGGGGCGCCGGGTGGTAATGTGATGATCAAGCCAGCGCACAAGGCAAAAAGGTAACGAATCATGGAACTACAGGTCGCCGATACTCAATCTAAGATGGATGTTTCGGATAACGCATTCGGACGGGAGTTCAATGAGGCGCTGGTGCATCAAGCGGTAAACGCCTATCTGGCGGGCGGTCGTAGCATCTCCGCAGTAGGCAAGACGCGTGCCGAGGTGCGAGGCGGTGGTAGCAAACCGTGGCGTCAGAAAGGTACTGGTCGAGCGCGAGCGGGTACGATTCGTAGCCCATTGTGGCGCGGCGGCGGACTCACCTTTGGTGGTGCTAGGCGTAACTATCGGCAAAAGCTAAATAAAAAGATGTATCGTTTGGCGATGGGTTCGATTTATTCAGAGTTGGCGCGTCAGAACAGATTGATCGTGCTTGAACAGTTTAGTGTCGAGTCGGTGAAGACCAAGAATCTGTTGGGCAGGCTAAGTGAATTCACTTTCGACTCGATGTTGATCATCACGCATAGTGAAGATGAAAATCTACGTTTGGCGGCCCGCAATCTACATCATGTTGAGGTCCTTCCGCTCAAACGAGTAAACCCAGTAAGCTTGATCCGGTTCGGTAAGGTGTTGATGACGGTGGCTTCCGTCAAACATGTAGAAGAGTGGTTGTCATGAATCAAAAACGCCTCATGAAAGTGCTGCTTGCGCCTCATATCTCCGAAAAATCTAGTTTAGCGGCAGATAATAGCTATCAGCATGTGTTTCGGGTGATGACGGACGCTACCAAGGCTGAAATCAAGCATGCGGTAGAGCTGCTGTTTAGCGTCAAAGTTGTCACCGTCCGAACTTTGAATATTAAGGGCAAAAATAAACGTTTCGGTGCTCGTCTGGGGGGGCGTTCCAATTGGAAAAAAGCTTACGTGAAGCTTGTCCCCGGTGATGATATCGATTTTGTCGGAAACGACTAAATTCGTTGATAAACTGCTATGGCTGTTGTTAAAACCAAACCTACCTCTCCTGGGCGGCGTTTTGTTGTTAAAACTCGTCAGCGTGAATTGTATAAAGGTCAACCTTACCGGTCTCTATTGGAAAAGAAGACCAAGTCAGGTGGGCGTAATAACTTGGGGCGTATCACTACGCGTCACCGAGGAGGGGGGCACAAGCAGAAATATCGGGTTATCGACTTTAAACGTATTAAAGACGGTGTGCCGGCGCAGATCGAACGTATTGAATACGATCCCAGTCGAAGCGCACATATAGCCCTGCTTCGTTATGCTGATGGTGAGCGTCGTTATATAATTGCTCCTAAAAAAATCAAGGTTGGCGATAGTATTGTTTCCGGTAGTGAGGCGGCTATCAAAGTCGGTAATTCTCTGCCGTTGCGTAACCTTCCTCTTGGGTCGGTAGTTCATTGCGTCGAACTCAAGCCGGGGAAAGGGGCGCAAATGGTCCGCAGCGCCGGGACGGCGGCACAATTGATTGCCCGAGAAGGGGGTTATGTGACCCTGCGCCTGCGATCCGGGGAAATGAGGAAAGTACTTTCAGAGTGCCGGGCTACCCTGGGTGAGGTGAGTAATGCCGAGCATAACCTGCTTAAATTAGGTAAGGCCGGTGCGCAGCGTTGGCGAGGTGTGCGGCCAACCGTCAGGGGTGTAGTGATGAACCCCGTAGATCATCCTCACGGTGGTGGTGAGGGTCGGACCTCGGGAGGGCGTCATCCCGTCACTCCTTGGGGTGTTCCGACCAAGGGCTATAAAACACGTAAGGCTAAGCACACGGATAGATTGATTATTCGTAGACGGAATTAATTCAAGGGGATAGTAACTTGCCACGATCACTTAAAAAGGGGCCGTTTATCGATGCCCATTTGTTGAATAAGGTCAACCAGGCGGCGGCTAAAAGAGATCGGCGACCAATCAAAACTTGGTCGCGGCGCTCCATGGTGGTCCCTGAAATGGTTGGTTTGACCGTTGCCATACATAATGGTCGTCAACATATACCTGTGCTGGTTAATGAGAATATGGTTGGCCATAAGCTTGGTGAGTTCGCTGCAACGCGTACCTTTAGGGGTCACTCTGGAGATCGCAGGGCCAAGAAGGTTTAAGGTGAGGTGTGATGGATATTGCAGCAAAAATTAAAAATTCCCGCATATCTGCTCAAAAGTGTAGATTGGTGGCTGATCAGATCAGGGGTGTTCCGGTGGAGTTGGCCCTGCAGCGCCTGAGTTTCAGTCAGAAGAAGGCGTCAACGATAGTAAGGAAGGTGTTGGAGTCAGCCATCGCCAATGCCGAGCACAATGAAGGTGCGGATATAGACGAGCTAAGGGTCTCAAAAGTAACTGTTGATGAAGGCCCAACGCAAAAACGGTTTAGAGCGCGCGCCAAAGGTCGAGCTAACCGTATTTTGAAGCGGACCAGCCATATAACTGTAGTGGTTGGTGACTGAGCACGACGAATCAAAGCGATTAAGGGTAATTATGGGTCAGAAAGTAAATCCCATCGGCTTCCGTTTAGGAATTTCTACCGATTGGACGTCTAAATGGTATGCGGATGGAAAAGGATATGCGCAGTTTTTAGGGAACGATCTGGATGTTCGTAAATTCCTGAAAAAAAAGCTGTCGCGGGCCTCAGTGAGTCGGATTCAGATCGAGCGTCCTGCGCGGGCCGCCTTTATTACCATCCATACCGCTCGACCTGGTATCGTCATCGGTAAAAAGGGTGAAGATGTTGAGGCATTGCGGCGCGAGGTTTCCAAGCGGATGGGGTTGAATCTGAATAATGTCAAGATAAACATAGAAGAAATTCGCAAACCGGAAATCGAGGCGCAACTGGTCGCTGAGAGTGTTGCTCAGCAGCTGGAGCGGCGGATCATGTTTAGGCGGGCGATGAAGCGGGCGGTAGGCAATGCCATGCGTTTGGGTGCCCTGGGAGTCAAGATTCACGTGGCCGGTCGTTTGAACGGGGCTGAGATTGCACGTTCCGAATGGTATCGTGAAGGACGTGTGCCTTTGCAGACCCTGCGAGCGGATATCGATTATGGGTTCGTTGAGGCCAATACCACCTATGGAGTCCTGGGCGTAAAGGTCTGGGTATTCAAGGGTGAGGTATTTGATCTGGAGGAAAAGGCCAGCAAATCTCCAAAACAACCCGCCAAGCGGCGGGCCGCGAGATAAGGAGATAGACAACGATGCTGCAACCAAATCGAACTAAATTTCGAAAACAGCAAAAAGGTCGAAATCGTGGTCTTGCCACGGTGGCTAACCGAGTCAGCTTTGGTGAATATGGTCTGAAATCTCTGGAGACTGGGCGTGTCACTGCGCGCCAGATTGAGGCCGCTCGCCGGGCAATGACGCGGTACATCAAGCGTGGTGGAAAAATCTGGATTCGTATCTTTCCTGATGTGCCGGTTACTAAAAAACCACTTGAGGTGCGTCAAGGTAAGGGCAAGGGCAATGTGGAATATTGGGTGGCCAAGGTTCAGCCGGGGCGCATGTTGTATGAGATGGAAGGGGTGTCCGAGGAGATCGCGAAAGAGGCCTTCAAGTTGGCGGCCGCTAAGCTTCCTGTCAAGACAACCTTTGTTAGCCGCACAGTAATGTAAGGGGGTTGCGGATGAAAGCTGCTGAACTTAGAGAAAAGACGAGTGAAGAACTAAACAAGGAATTGCTTGATCTGCTGCGTGAACAATTTAATCTTCGTATGCAACAAGGTACGGGGCAGTTTTCGCGTCATGACCAATTTTCCAAGGTTCGCAAAAATGTCGCACGTATAAAAACCGTGCTGAACGAAAGGTCGATGGCGAGTATTGCTTAATGAATGATCAGCAGAAGGTTCAAAATACCCGTGTAGGGCGAGTAGTGAGTGACAAAATGGATAAGACCGTATCCGTATTAACGGTGCGTCGTGTTAAGCATCCTGTATACGGTAAATATATCCGTCGCTCTACCAAGCTGCATGTTCACGATGAATCCAATCAGTGTCGGATGGGTGATCAGGTTGTGATCCGTGAATGTCGGCCACTATCGAGGCACAAATCGTGGACACTGGTCCAGATTGTTGATCGTGCCGGGAAATTATAAAGAAATATAGCAAGAGATTACCGCCATGATTCAGATGCAAACAGTGTTGGATGTGGCCGATAATAGCGGAGCGCGCAAGATCCAGTGTATCAAGGTGCTGGGGGGCTCGCATCGACGTTACGCCAGGATAGGTGACATTATCAAGGTCAGTGTAAAGGACGCCATTCCCCGTGGAAAGGTGAAAAAAGGCGAGGTATTCAGTGCCGTGGTGGTGCGTACCGCAAAGGGTGTGCGACGACCGGATGGGTCGGTGATCCGTTTTGATCGTAATGCTGCCGTGTTGCTGAATAACCAACTTCAGCCCATCGGTACACGAATATTTGGTCCGGTGACTCGAGAGCTGCGCGGTGAGCGATTTATGAAGATTATCTCGTTGGCGCCTGAAGTGCTGTAGACTCGGGTCTGCACTCGGAGTACATACATTAAGGTTATGAAAAAGATTCGAAAGGGTGATGAAGTGGTGATTGTTGCCGGTAAGGACAAAGGGCGCAAAAGCACCGTGGTGCGTATTTTCCCGAGCCAGAAACTGTTGGTAGAGAATGTAAACGTGGTAAAAAAGCACGTGAAGCAAAATCCTCAAACAGGGAATGAAGGAGGGATTGTCGATGTTGAAATGCCGATTCATCTCTCGAACGTCATGTTGTTTGACCCAACCACGGGTAAGGGGGGGCGAGTTGGTTTTAAGCAGCTTGAAGATGGTCGAAAGGTCCGTTACTTCAAGTCAAATGGTGAAGTAGTGGATGTTTAGGTGAAAGGCATGTCTAGGTTACAAGAACACTACCGCAACAACGTTATCGAAGGGCTTGAAAAGCGCTTTGGGTACACTAATGTTATGCAGGTCCCCAGGATCGAAAAAATCACGCTCAATATGGGTGTTGGCGAAGCCGTCGGCGATAAGAAGATCGTTGAGCATGCGCTAGGCGATATGACGAGGATTGCCGGCCAAAAACCAGTGGTAACCAAGGCCAGAAAATCCATTGCCGGTTTTAAGATCAGAGAGCAATGGCCGATCGGATGCAAGGTGACATTGCGTCGGCAGCGCATGTATGAATTTCTGGACCGGCTGATCAGTGTCGCTATCCCGCGTATCCGTGATTTTCGAGGGCTCAACTCGAGGGCTTTCGATGGTCGAGGAAATTACAGTATTGGTGTGCGTGAGCAAATCATCTTTCCCGAGATCGATTATGACAAGATAGATGCCATAAGAGGCATGGATATCACAATCACGACAAGTGCGCGTTCAGATGAGGAGGCCCGGGCTCTGCTTGAGGCCTTTAGTTTTCCGTTTAAGAAATAGGATTTAATCGTTATGGCCAAGCTGTCTATGATTGAGAGGGAGAAAAAGCGTTCGCGCACCGTTAAAAAGTATGCTGCCAAAAGAACGAAATTGAAGGCAATGATACAGAATACGGAAAATTCGCCCGAGGAACGTCATGAGGCAAGGCTCAAATTACAGAAGTTGCCGCGTAATGCCAGCCCCACCCGCCAGCGTAATCGGTGCAGCCTTACGGGGCGACCGCATGGTTATTACAGAAAGTTCGGTCTAGGGAGAAACAAACTCCGTGAGGCCGCGATGCGAGGTGACATTCCCGGGCTGGTTATGGCCAGTTGGTAGCGTTGCACGATAGAGAGTAATTTAAGATGAGCATGAATGATCCCGTATCGGATATGTTTACCCGTATCCGCAATGGCCAGCAAAGTGCAAAACGCGTGGTGAAGATGTATTCCTCCAAGCTGAAATGTGCCATTGCATCCGTATTGAAAGAAGAAGGTTACATCGAAGGGTTCGAGGTGGTGCAAATAGGCAATACCTCGGAACTGACCATCACCTTGAAATACCATATGGGTGAACCGGTCTTGGAGATGATGAGGCGTGTTAGCCGTCCTGGTTTGAGAATCTATCGTAGTTCGCAAGAATTGCCCAAGGTCAATGGTGGACTAGGTACGGCTATCATATCCACTTCCAAGGGTGTAATGACCGATCGAGCCGCCAGGGCTGCGGGGTATGGTGGCGAAGTGTTGTGCGTTGTAGCCTGAGTGGACAGAAAAAATGTCGAGAATCGCGAAAAAACCAGTAGATATCCCCTCCGGGGTTGAAGTCAAGATTGGGGAAGGCAGCGTCGTTGTGAAAGGGCCTAAAGGGGCCATGGCAATGGATATTCATCCCAGGGTGCAGGTGCGCCAAGACGAGAATAAGCTCCTGTTTGATGTCAAACGGCGAGATCTATATGCTATGGCAGGAAGTATGCGATCGCTGGTGGGGAATATGGTCGTCGGCGTCAGTGAAGGATTCGAGCGTAAACTAGAGATGGTTGGTATCGGATATCGCGCGCAGCTCAAAAGCGGCACCCTGCAATTGACGCTGGGATATTCTCACCCGGTAGAATACCCCGTTCCGCAAGGAATAACGATCACCACCCCTAGCCAGACGCAAATTGTCGTGCAGGGCATTGATAAACAGAAGGTCGGACAGGTGGCCGCTGAGATTCGGAGTTTTCGTCCACCTGAGCCTTATAAAGGTAAAGGTGTGAAATATGCAGATGAGAATATTCTTCGCAAAGAGGCCAAGAAAAAGTAAAGGCGCGAGTTAACATACCATGGATAATAAAAGCTCACGGTTGCGGCGCGCGCGTCGGGTACGTGCCAAGATTTTGGAACTCGGTAAACATAGGCTCTGTGTACATCGGACCCCACGGCACATCTATGCTCAGATCATCGCTCCAGGTGGAGCGCAGGTCATTACCAGCGCGTCATCGCTGGATACTGAAGTCAAAAAAGAACTCGCTTACACCGGCAATATTGAAGCTGCTGTTGCAGTGGGTCGGGCAATAGCGGATCGGGCCAAGGTTAAAGGAGTGTCGAAGGTGGCATTTGATCGAGGCGGATTTAAATATCATGGCCGCATCAAGGCCCTCGCAGATGCGGCACGTGAAGGCGGGCTGGAATTTTGAAGGTTTCTTAAATGGCAAAAGTCGATAACGCAAGAATGGGCGATGGGTTACAGGAAAAACTCATAACGGTAAATAGAGTAGCCAAGGTCGTAAAGGGAGGGCGCCAATTTGGGTTTACCGCCTTGACCGTGGTTGGGAACGGTGAGGGTACCGTCGGTATTGGTTATGGAAAGGCAAGAGAAGTTCCCCTGGCCATCCAGAAAGCAATGGAAAAAGCACGCAAGCAGATGATGAAGGTGCCATTGAATGAGGGTACTTTGTACTATCCCATCATAGGTCGGCATGGAGCGACCAAGGTCTTCATGCAACCAGCTGCTGAGGGTACGGGTATTATTGCGGGCGGAGCCATGCGCGCCGTATTCGACGTTTTGGGCGTTCGCAATGTATTGGCCAAGTGTATCGGGTCTCGCAATCCTCTCAATGTCGTGAGAGCAACCCTGAACGGGTTAACCGAGATTCAATCACCAGAGCGGGTTGCCTCAAAACGAGGCAAATCGGTAGAGGAGATATTGGGGTAGGGTCACTTATGGTCAAGAAGCTTAGAATTACTTTGGTACGCGGTCTTAACGGTCGACTCAAAACTCATCAGGCCTGTGCGCGAGGCTTGGGGATACGTCGGATCCATAATCCTGTGGTGGTTGATGGTACTCCCGAGAACCGTGGCATGATTAATAAGATAGATTATATGCTGAAGGTTGAGGATGCCTAACATGAGACTCAATACGCTAAGACCTGCTTCCGGTAGCGGCTGCAATAAAAGGCGTGCGGGACGGGGTATCGGTTCGGGAAGAGGAAAAACCTGTGGTCGCGGCCATAAAGGGCAACGCTCACGCTCAGGTGGGTATCACAAGGTAGGGTTTGAAGGAGGTCAAATGCCCCTGCAGAGGCGTTTGCCGAAAATCGGTTTTCACTCTCCCAGCTCAAAAAATACTGCCCAGTTACGCCTGCATGAACTTGCAAAGGTGGATCAGGAGGTCATTGACCTAGCGGCGTTGAAAGCGGCAAATCTGATCCCGGCTGTTGCCAGAAGTGTAAAGGTTTTTAATTCTGGAAAATTGGAGAAAACCGTGAACCTGAAAGGGATCTCGGTGACTAAAGGGGCGCGAGTCGCCATCGAAGCATTGGGTGGCACGATAAGCTAAGGAATGCGAACAAAATGATTTCCCTAACTGTTGTCACAACGCTGAATACGAGCGATAAGGCAAGCCAGATAGGGGGAATTGTTTAGGTAGCCTTCCTAAGGAACCCTGTAAAAACAACTTGCATATCTTGCTTGTTCTTTGTCGGCCTGCGGCGTTGCGCAAAAGGTGTATAGCGTGGTTATGCGGCCCTTTCCGTGCCTTACGGGCAGACGAAAATTCGGGGGCAATCTGTAATGAGTTGTTTCTGCCCGGTTCCTAAGGTCTAGATTGCTTGTGGAATCTAGGTATAACTCTAAGCGGCAGCTGGGACTGCCGACTGAATAAGGTGGTTTAGTGTGGCGACACCGAATGCGACGGTTGCTGGGTCTTTAGGAAAGCTGGGGAAATTTGCCGAGCTTCGCCAGCGTTTGCTGTTTCTGGTATTTGCCCTGGTGGTCTATCGGGTAGGCACATACATTCCGGTGCCAGGGATAAATCCCGATGCCATGGCTCAGTTTTTCGACCAGCAGAGCGGTACCATCTTGAACATGTTCAACATGTTTTCCGGAGGGGCTTTGCAACGCCTGAGTATTTTCGCCTTGGGCATTATGCCTTACATCTCGGCTTCGATTATTATGCAGCTGATGACTGCGGTGTTACCCACTCTTAAAGAGTTGAAAAAGGAAGGCGAAGCGGGGCGGCGTAAAATTACCCAGTACACCCGCTATGGTACCGTTGCGCTGGCCACTTTTCAGGCCATTGGTGTGTCCATCGCTTTGCAGGACCAACAGGTGGCGCTAACTCAGGGTGTGGGGTTTATCTTCACTGCAACGGTTTCTTTGGTGACCGGTACCATGTTCTTGATGTGGTTAGGCGAGCAGATTACTGAGCGAGGTGTGGGAAATGGGATCTCCATCATCATTTTTGCGGGTATTATCGCCGGTCTGCCTGCCGCGGTTGGCGGTACGTTGGAGTTGGTGAATACCGGTGAGATGTCTGCCGCGCTAGTTATACTATTGTTCGCGCTTGCAATCTTAGTCACCGGATTTGTAGTTTTTGTGGAACGGGGCCAAAGGAGAATAACGGTTAATTATGCTAAACGTCAGCAGGGACGTAGGTTGTACGCCGCCCAATCCAGCCATTTGCCGTTGAAACTGAATATGTCGGGGGTGATTCCACCGATATTTGCTTCTAGTATCATCCTTTTTCCGGCGACCTTAGGACAATGGTTTGGACGTGCGGAGGGAATGGGTTGGTTGCAGGATATCTCCACAATGCTCGGGCCAGGGCAGCCGCTGTATGTAGCATTTTACGCCTTGGCGATTGTTTTCTTCTGTTTTTTCTATACTGCGATAGTGTTCGACTCTAGAGAAACAGCGGATAATTTGAAACGTTCAGGGGCTTTCATCCCCGGGATTCGCCCTGGTGACAAGACAGCTAAATACATCGATGGCGTGATGACCCGTCTTACCTTGATAGGTGCAATTTATATCACGGCGGTATGCTTGCTACCGGAATTTCTGATCTTATCCTGGAGTGTACCCTTTTATTTCGGTGGGACATCGTTGTTGATTATCGTTGTCGTAGTGATGGATTTCATGGCGCAAGTTCAGGCCCATTTGATGTCTCATCAGTATGAAGGGTTAATGAAAAAAGCGAACCTAAAAAGTTACGGAAAGGGTGGCTTACTTCGTTAATAGGGTATTTTGATCCTGGCTGATGAGGGAGAGTAGCTGTCGCTGATAAGCTTACGATACACTCATATTTTACTCCTGAATCTACAAATTGATCACACTCGCATAGTGAGGTTCACCTCTCGCTATTCAAGAAAAGAAGCTCGCTTGGTCTGTTATTCCCCCTATGGATCAGTAAGTAGCACTTTGTAAATATGATCAATAGCAGATTCATGATTTTAATTAATCGCTTAACCTGGTGAATAAGCCAGTGTTATTTATCACTATACAAAACAGGGACTAACAAGCCCAGTAACCAGGATAGACAAATGAAAGTTCGTGCCTCGGTAAAAAAAATCTGCAGAAATTGCAAGATTGTCCGCCGCAAAAGAGTGGTGCGTGTGATCTGTAAGGACCCACGACACAAGCAGCGGCAGGGTTAGATTTGATTCAGTTGTAGTGCCTGTTAGAATAGGCGGTTTTGTGCAGGATCTCGGAGAGAAAGATGGCTCGTATTGCAGGAATAAATATACCCGTTAACAAGCATACGGTGGTGGCCTTAACCTCGATTTTTGGCATAGGGTCTATGCGTGCCGCAAAGATCTGCGAGGCTAGCGGCATTCGTCCTGATACCAAAGTAAGGGATCTTGACGAGACGGAAGTGGAGAAGCTCAGGGCTGAGACGAGTAAATACGCCGTAGAGGGTGATTTGCGGCGCGAGGTCACCATGAATATTAAAAGGCTTATGGACTTGGGTTGTTATCGTGGCTTACGCCATCGCCGAGGGTTGCCTCTGCATGGTCAACGCACTCGCACTAATGCCCGTACCCGTAAGGGGCCCCGTAGGCCGATTCGTAGATGAGAGTAGAATGAGATGGCAAAAGTTCCTTCCCGTACACGTAAGAAGACAAAGAAGGTCGTCACCGATGGTGTCGCCCATATCCATGCGTCATTTAACAACACGATTGTGACCATATCGGATCGCCAGGGCAATGCCCTGTGTTGGGCCACCTCGGGTGGGTCCGGATTTCGTGGTTCACGCAAAAGCACACCGTTCTCTGCTCAGGTCGCTGCTGAACGTGCGGGTAAAGCCGCACTGGAATTCGGGATGAAGAATCTCGAGGTCAATGTGAAAGGGCCGGGGCCGGGTCGTGAATCCGCGGTACGATCACTAAATAATGTAGGGTTTAAGATTACCAACATCTTTGATGTTACCCCCATTCCCCACAATGGATGTCGTCCGCCAAAGCGCCGCCGTGTCTAAATTGGAGAGAGAATAATGGCCAGATATTTGGGACCCAAATGTAAGCTGAGCCGGCGCGAAGGCACAGATCTTATGCACAAGAGCCGAGCTCGCTCGCTGGACTCTAAGTGTAAACTGGACAAGATACCAGGCCAGCATGCCGATCGCAGGGGGCGCTTGTCTGATTATGGGTTGCAGTTGCGGGAGAAACAGAAGCTGCGCCGTTTGTATGGTGTGCTTGAGAAGCAGTTTCTTAATTATTATAAAAGAGCGGCGAGGACCAAAGGTTCGACGGGAGAAAATTTACTTCAACTCTTGGAAAGCCGACTGGATAACGTGGTCTATCGTATGGGCTTCGGTATCACTCGTTCGGAGGCAAGGCAACTGATATCCCACAAGGCGATTTTGGTCAACGGCAAGGCTGTTAATATCCCCTCATATCATCTTAAGGCCAATGATGCCGTGGGCCTTCGCGAAAAGGCTAAGAAGCAGTTGCGTATTCAAGAATCGTTGAGTGTGGCTGAGCAATATGGCATACCCGATTGGTTGGAAGTGGATGCAAAGAAAATGGAGGGGCTTTATAAGGCCGTACCTCAAAGGAGCGACCTGCCGCCAGATATCAATGAGTCCCTGGTGGTTGAACTTTACTCCAAATAGCCCAGCCAGTAGTGCGTGATAGGTATTGATTGATTCATGCCCTGAATGATTTCCTTCAGGGGTGGAAGCTCAACGTACGAAGTACGATATAAGAGGTCTTGATAGTGAGCGATGTCAGTGAATTGTTGAAGCCCCGTTTAATCAATGTTCAGGCGATCAACGATAGACATGCAAAGATTATATTAGAGCCGCTAGAACGAGGTTTCGGGCATACGCTGGGAAATGCTCTGCGGCGTATTTTATTGTCTTCCATCCCTGGGAGCGCCGTGGTTGAAGCCGAAATCGATGGTGTATTGCATGAATACACCGCTATCGAGGGGGTGCAAGAGGATATTGTTGACATCTTGTTAAACCTCAAAGGCTTGGCCATTCGCATGCATAATAGGGATGAGGCCATGCTGAATCTGAATAAATCAGGGCCTGCTCTGGTTACGGCGGGAGATATTTCCACCGATCATGACGTCGAGATTGTAAATCCCGAGCATGTGATTGCTCATCTCACTAAAGGGGCTAGCCTCAACATGAGACTGAAAATCGTCAAAGGTCGCGGATATCAACCGGCCTCGATTCGGTACTCAGATGAGGATAGGCCGATAGGAAGGCTGCAGCTCGATGCGAGCTTCAGTCCGGTATTTCGTGTCGCCTACAGTGTAGATAGGGCGCGTGTTGAACAGCGTACCAACTTAGATAAATTGATAATCGATCTCGAAACCAATGGGACGGTTGATCCGGAAGAGACCATACGCAAAGCGGCTGGAATTCTGCAGAATCAACTTTCGGTCTTTGTCGATATGAAGGCTGATGAAGAAGCGGAACCGGAACGCGCAGAAGCGGAAATCGATCCTATCTTGTTACGTCCGGTGGATGACCTGGAATTAACTGTACGATCGGCGAATTGCCTAAAGGCGGAAAATATCCATTTCATCGGTGATCTAATACAGCGAACCGAAGTCGAATTGCTAAAAACTCCCAACCTCGGCAAGAAGTCTCTGACAGAGATCAAGGATATTCTTGGTTCACACGGCTTATCTTTGGGGATGCGGTTAGAAAACTGGCCCCCAGATAGTCTTAAGGCAGATCATTAGGAATGCGGATGAAATAACTTCCCTAACTGGTGCCGAATGATCGTTCGTGTATCGCAACGCCGAAGATGGACGATAAGGCAAGCCAGATAGGGAAGTTATTTCGGTAGCATTCCTTGGGCAATACATTAAGGATTCTTACATGCGTCACCGTCACTCTGGAAGAAGGCTTAACCGAACCAGCAGCCACCGTAAGGCAATGATGAGTAATCTGGCGGTCTCATTGTTCCGTCACGA